>CAXTJY010000235.1:0-6489 GCA_964244395.1 uncultured Rhodovarius sp. | reverse complement strand
GGGCCTTCGAGGAGGTGGATTTTCTGCGCTTCGACGGCACCGATCTGAACATCATGTCGTCCACCCACACCCACCACCCGCGCATGTCGATGTACGACTACGACATGACCGAGGTGCTGGCGGCCTACGCCACGGCCGGGGTGCGCGAGATGTGGGTCGAGCATGTGGATCATGCCGGCCACCACGCCTTCTGGGTACTGGGGCGGCGGTCGGCCTGAGGCCCTCAGCCCATCCGGGCCAGGCCCTGCGCCAGGTCGGCCTTCAGATCGGCCACATCTTCCAGCCCGATATGGATCCGCGCCATCGGCCCCCCGAAATCGCCGGTGCCGGCGGTGCGGGTGATGAAGCCCGTGGTGGGGATTGCCAACGACTCATAGCCGCCCCAACTGGCGCCGATGCCGAACAGGGCCAGGCTGTCGATGAAGCGGAAAAGGTCGGCCTGGGTGTAGTGCGACTTGAACACCACCCCGAACAGCGAGGCGCCGCCGGTGAAGTCGCGCTTGAACAACGCGTGCTGCGGGTGGCTGGGCAGGCCCGGATGCACCACCCGGGCGACCTGCGGCTGCGCCTCGAACCACGCCGCCACATCGAGGCCGGCGGCGAACTGGTGCTTCAGGCGCAGCGCCATCGTCCGCACCCCGCGCAGCGCCAGGTACACATCGTCGGGCGAGGCGAACTGCCCCAGCATCGACGAGGTGGACCGCACGATCTGCCAATCCTCCTCCGAATTCACGCAGATCGAGCCCAGCACGATGTCCGAATGGCCGGAGACATACTTGGTCAGCGCCTGGATCGAGACATCGACGCCATGGTCGAAGGGCTGGAAGGTGTGGATGCCCCAGGTATTGTCCATCAACACCTTGCAGCCGCGGGCATGCGCGGCGCGGGCCAGTGCGTCGATGTCCTGCAGCTCGAAAGTGTGGGAACCGGGGCTCTCGGTATAGACGACCTTGGTGTTGGGGCGGATCAGCGCCGCCATCCCGGCCTCGTCGATGATGGGGTCGTAGAACTCTGTCTCGATGCCCCAGCCGGACATCAGGGTGTTGGAGAGGTTGCGGGCGGGGCCATAGACGCTGTCGGGCATCAGGCAGTGGTCGCCGGACTTGAGATAGGCCAGCAGCGGCACCATCACCGCGGCCAGGCCGGTGCCCACGATGGTGGCGCGTGTGCCGCCCTCGATCTCGCAGATGATGTCCTCCAGGGCGTAGTGGGTCGGGCCGCCCTGGGTGCCGTAGGTCATGTGCTGTTCGTAGCGCCGGGCGGCACCTTCGCGCCGCGCCTCGCAATTCGGGAACAGCACCGTCGAGCCACGATGCACCGCCGGGTTCACGAAGCCATGCGTGTGGGTCGCGGCCCGCCCGGCATGGCTCATCGCCGTCTGGAAGGCGAGCTTGCTGAGCTTGTTCATGTCGTCACCTTCGGTGTCTCGGGCCGCAGCGCCCATTCGGTCCAGGAGCCGTCATAGACGGCGGGTTCGGGGAAGCCGGCCTCGACCAGCCCCAGCGCCAGCACGCAGGCGGTGACGCCGGAGCCGCAGGAGGTGATGACCGGTCGCGTGTCATCCACGCCGGCGGCGGTGAACAGGGCGCGGAGTTCGTCGCGCGACTTGATGAGGCCGTGGGCGCCGGCGATTTCGCTGACCGGCACGTTGGCCGCACCCGGCATGTGGCCGGCGGGCAGGCCGGCGCGGGGCTCGGCCGCGGTGCCGTCGAAACGTCCCTTTGCGCGCGCGTCGAGGATGAGTTCGGCGCCGCCGCCCTGGCGCACCACGCGCTTGATGTCGCCGATGCCGCGCAGGCGTTCGGCGCGGAAATCCGGCACGAAGGTGGCGGATGGGGCAGGGGCCGGATCGCCGGTCTCGACGGGGCGATCCTCGCGCTTCCAGGCCGGCAGGCCGCCATCCAGCACCGCCGCCTGGTCATGCCCGAACAGCCGCATCATCCACCAGCCGCGGGGCGAGGCGCGCAGCCCGTGCTGGTCGTAGAACACGACCCGCGTGGCGTTGGAGACGCCCAGCGCGCCGACCAGCTTCGCGAAACGCCCGGCGGTGGGGACCATGTGCGGCAGGTCCGTCTCCGCATCGGCGATCTTGTCGATGTCGAACATGCGCCCGCCGGGGATATGGCCGGAGCGAAACCCGTCATGCTTGTTGCCGGGCTCGTTGGGCAGGTAGTTCGAGCAGTCGAAGACCACGAGGTCGGCCGCGCCAAGGTTGTCCGCCAGCCAGGCGGTGGAAACCACATTCTCCATGTCAGTCCTCCAGGACGAGATAGACCCGCCGGTTCTGCTTGCCCTTGTTTTCGAGCTTGGTGACGGTGATGCGGCCGATTTCGCCGGTGGACGCGACATGCGTGCCGCCGCAAGGCTGCAAATCCACATCGCCGATCTTCACCAAGCGGATGCGGCCGCCGGTACGCGGCGGCTGCACCGACATGGTGCGGACCAGGCCTGGGTTGGCGTCCAGCTCCTCCACCGTGATCCAGGAATCGGTGATCGGATGGTCGGCCGCGATCAGCGCGTTCAGCTGCTCGGTCAGGTATTCCTTGGCCGGCGGGTCGGCCAGGTCGAAGTCCAGCCGCGAGCGATCGGCGCCGCATTGGCCCCCGGTGACGCCGGCGCCGGGAATCAGGCTGCACAGCAGGTGCATCGAGGAGTGCATGCGCATCAGCCGGTGCCGCCTGGCCCAGTCCAGCCGCGCGGTGACGTTGGCGCCGACTGGGGGCGGGTTCTCGCCCTGGTGCAGGATCGCCTCGCCTTCACCCTTCACCGTGTTGGTCACCACCATTTCGCCGCCGTCCCAGACCAGCACGCCGGTATCGCCGGGCTGGCCGCCGGCCTGCGCGTAGAAATTGGTCGCATCCAGCACCACGCCCTCGGGACCGCTGGAGAGCACCGTGGCGGTGACTTCCTTCAGATAGGAATTCTCCCGGAACAGGGTGCGGGTCATGCCGCCCACTCCCGCCGCAGCCGGGGCCGATGGTGCCGCAGCCACATCAGCGCCAGCGCGCCGGTCGCATTCTGGATGTCGCCGCCATCCGCCATGGCAAAGCCCTCTTCCGCCGAAATCACCCGCACCCGCGTATCCTCATGTTCGGAGACCAGGCCGAACTGCCCTTCCGCATCGGCGGTCAGCCGGACCCGGCCGCAGAAGACGCGGACATGCTCGTCGCAGCCGCCCTGCATGAGCATGAAATGGCCGACGGGCTCCATCAGGTCCGGCTCCAGGCCGGATTCCTCGGCGGTTTCGCGCCGCGCCGCCTCCAGCGGGTCCTCGCCCGGCTCCAGCAGCCCGGCCACGCATTCCGTCATGATCGGCTTGAACCCCGCCGCCAGCGCCGGCAGGCGGAACTGCTCGATCAGCGCGATGCGGTCGTTCCACGGGTCGTAGGGCAGCACCACCACCGCGCCGCCGCGGCGCCACAGCTCCCAAGTCAGCTCGCCGGAGCGAGCGCCGTCGAATCGTTCGTAAGTGAAGCGCACCCGCTGCAACGGGAAACGGCCGTTCCAGACGATGCTGTCCTCGGTGATGTCGAGGCCGGGATGCGGCGGCACCGGCGGCGCCTTGTCGGGTCTGGCATTCATTCGGGCGTGACCGTAACGTCCCCCGAAACGCCCGTCCATGAGCAGCCCAGAAGCCAATCGCCGCGCCATCCTGCTCATCCTCGGCGCGGCGCTGCTGTTCGCCTGCGCGGCGGGCTGCGTGAAGGCGCTGGCGGGCGGCATTCCGCTGGCCATGGTGGTGCTGTTCCGCGGCGCATTCGCCTTGCCGGTGATGCTGCCGCTGGTGGCGCGGGCCGGTGGCTGGGCGGTGCTGCGCACGCGCAATCCGTGGGGGCATGTGGGAAGGGTGCTGTCCGGCCTCGTCGGCATGGCCGGCGCCTTCCACGGCTATGCCACCATGCCGTTGGCGACTGTGACCGCACTGGGCTTCACCATGCCGTTGTTCCTGAGCTTGTTGTCGGTGCCCTTGCTGCGCGAGCGGATCGAACCGCGCCGCCTCGCGGCCGTGCTGGTGGGGTTTGGCGGCGTGCTGGTGATGCTGCGGCCCGGGCTTTTGGCGCCCGGCAGCGCCTTCGACATCGGCATCGTGCTGCTGGCCGCGCTGGCCTGGGCGCTGGCGATGATCTCGATCCGCAAGATGGGCGAGGCGGGCGAGCCCAGCCTGGCCATCGTGGCATGGTTCGCCATCGGCGCATCGCTGGTGGCGCTGTGCTTCGCGCTGCCCGTGTGGGTGTGGCCAAGCCTGGGGCAATGGGCGCTGCTGGTGGGAATTGGGGTGATCTCGGCCTTCGCGCAGCTGTTGATGACGGCGGCCTACCGGGAGGGTGACACCACCCTGCTGGCACCGTTCGAATACAGCGGCATCCTATGGACGACGGTGCTGGGGCTGGCGCTGTGGGGCGAGGCGCCGGTGCTTTGGGACGCGGTGGGGATGGCGGTGCTGGTGGGCTGCGGGCTGTATATCTGGCGGCGCGGGATGCAGTGAGACCGCCCCTCAGCCCGCCCGTCGCAGCACCTGGCGCCAGACCCGCAGGAAATTGCCGCTCCACAGCAGCCCGATCTCCCGCACCCCATACCCCCGCCGCACAAGCTCCTCGGTGATCGCCCCGGTCTCCGCCGCGTTCGCCCAGCCCATCACTGCGCCGCCGCCGTCGAAGTCGCTGCTGATGCCGACATGGTCCAGGCCAATCCGTCGCACTGCGTGCTCCACATGGTCCACCAGGTCGGCCACGCCGGCCTGGCTGGCGGTGTTGGGCGCCGCCTGCCTGAGGAAGGCGGGTACCGCGGTGATCTGCGCCACGCCGCCGCAGGCCCGCAGCGCGTCCAATTGCTCGTCATCCAGCCCGCGTGGATGCGGGCACAGCGCGGCGCAAGCGGTGTGTGTCGCCACCACCGGCGTGCGGGAGATGGCCGCTGCGCGGAGCATGCCGGACTTCGCGACGTGGCTGACATCGAGCATCAGGCCGCGTGCGTTCATCTCCGCCACCGCGCGCTCGCCCAGCGCCGACAGGCCGCCATGTTCCGACGGCGCATCGCCCAAATTCTGCCGGGGCCGGGCGCTGTCCGACAGGTCGTTGTGCCCGTCATGGGTCAGGGTCAGGTAGATCGCCCCCAGGGACCGCCACAGGCCGATACGGCCGAGGTCGTGGCCCATGGCGTAGCCGTTCTCGACGGCGCTCAGTACGGCGGTTTCGCCGGCGGCGAAACAGGCTTCCAGCGCGTCGGGGGTGGCGCAGAAGCGGGTGCCGGGCACGCCCTCCACCCGCGCCGCGATATGCCGTAGCATCGCCTCTGCTCGCGCGCCGGCCGCCGCGTGGCCGACGGGGTCACGCTTGCCCTGGCCGACATAGGCGATGAAGATCGCCGCATCCATGCCGCCGGCGCGCATCTTCGGCAGGTCTACCAGCTGCTTTGTCTCGCCGGTCCAGTCCGGCGTCTCGGGCCAGCGGATGTCGATATGGGTGTCCAGCACCAGCGTCTCGGAATGGATGCTCATGCCTGCCAGGCCCCCAGGAAGCGGGCCAGCAAGGCGCCCAGGTGGTCCACCGCATAGCCGCCTTCCTGGCAGATCGCGGTGGGCAGCCGCAGCCCGGAGATCGCTTCCGCCGCGCGGGCGAAGCCGTCGGCGGTCACGCGCAGCGCCGCCAGCGGCTCATGTTCGGAGGCGTCGAAGCCCAGGGCCAGCACCAGCGCATCCGGCCGGAAGACCCGCAGCCGCTCCAGCGCCACATCCAGCCCGCCCAGCCATGCTTCGTCGCCGCTGCCCATGGCCAGCGGCAGGTTGAGGTTCTCGCCGCAACCGACCTCGCCGGCGAAGCCGACATACCAGGGATAATAGAAACCGGGGTCGCCATGCATCGAGATCGTCAGCACGTCGGCCCGGTCCCAGAAGATGCCCTGGGTGCCGTTGCCGTGGTGGCTGTCGATATCCAGCACGGCCACCCGCGCGGCGCCGGCGTCGCGCAGCGCCTGGGCCGCCAGCGCCGAGTTGTTGATGTAGCAATGCCCGCCCGCGCGCGCCGCATAGGCGTGGTGGCCTGGCGGGCGGCAGAGCGCGTAGGCGGAGCGGCCGGCCGCGGCCTCGCCCGCCGCCGCCAGGGCGCAGCCCGCCGCGGATAGCGCCGCCGCCCAGCTGCCGGGGCCGATGGGGCAGGCGGAGTCCGCGGTGAATTGCCCGGCGCGGGCGATGAGGTGGATGGGGGTGGTGCCGGTTTGCGCCAGCATCTCCGGCGTGGGGTGAATGTTGGCCACGATCTCCGGCCCGGCTTCGGGCAGCGCCGCCCAGTCGGCCGGCGCGTCGCGCAGAAAGGCAAGGTAGTCCGCCGCGTGCAGCCGGGCGGCGTCCGTCTCGGTGGCGCGGGCTGGCGAAGACGGCGCGATGCCCAGCTCCGCCAACCCCGCCCGCAGGCTGGCGGCGCGCGCCGGGATCTCGAAGTTGCTTCGCACCCGCCCCCGCATCAGGAAGAATTGAGGATCGTGCAAGGATTC
>CAXTJY010000234.1:0-6493 GCA_964244395.1 uncultured Rhodovarius sp. | reverse complement strand
AAATACGTCAACGGCCCCGAGACGCAGGTCTTCTCGAAGCGCCGGTCCGTCTATGGGATCGACGTCGCCCGGGAGGCCTGCCACCGAGGCGCGCCCCTGATCGTCATCGAGGGTCAGATGGACGTCATCACCGCGCAGTTGGCCGGTTTCGGCGGCTCGGTGGCGCCGCTCGGCACCGCCCTGACGATCGAGCAGATCCAGGCCATATGGGACATCCACCCGGAACCCATTCTGTGCTTCGACGGCGACGCCGCGGGTGCCAAGGCAGCTGCCCGGGCGGCCGAGCTTGTCCTGCCGGGGCTCCAGGCGGGCCGAACGCTCCGGATCGCCACCATGCCGGCCGGGCAGGATCCCGATAGCATCATCCGCTCCGACGGACCGGCCGCCTACCAGGCGGTGCTGGACGCGGCGCGGCCGCTGCACGAGGCGCTGTTCAGCATCCTGGTGGGAGCCATCCCGCCCGGCACGCCGGAAACCCGGGCGGCGCTGCGGCAGCGTCTCGAGGGGGCGGCGCGCCAGATCCCGGACGTCGACGTCCGGCGGGAGTATCGGCGCGCCCTGCTGGATCGATTCGAGACGCTCCCCCGGCAGGGTCAGGGGCGCCGGCTACCGGTCCGCTACGTTCGGCCGCCGCCGCGGCCGCTGGCTGCCCGGGCGACGATGTGCCGCATCCTCCTGGCCGTCCTGGCGGCGCACCCGCAGTTGGTCGTGGAGGTCGAGGAGGCGCTGGCCGACATCGACATGCCGGGCGGCGCCGCCACGGAGGCCCAGCAGGCCCTTCTGGCCGGCGCCAGCATGCCGCCACGGGCGGTCGCATTCCTGCTGGGCGGCGATCTGCCGCTTGAGGCCAGGGCGGACTCAGACCCTGGCGAGGCGTCGGCGGTCGCGGAGGCGCTGATCCGCCGGCTCCGCGACGAGGCCGCCCTGACGGACGACCTGGCGGCAGCCCGGGCCTCCCTGATCGGCGGCGACATGGCGGCGCAGCAGCGCGTCATCGCCCTCACGCGCGAGTTGGCCCATGTCCGGTCCGGCGCCACCCTGGAGATCGCCTGATGCTCGGTCCCGTGATCCTGATCGTGCAGATCTGCCTGGCGCCGGCGGCGGGAGGCGGCATGCTCGAGGGCTGCCGGCACCGCACGATCGACGCCGACACGTGCGAGAACGCGATCGCGATCGTGGCCTCGACCCTGGCGCCGGACCGCGTCGCCGTGGCGGCCGGCTGCGTGCCGGTGATCCCGTCCAACCGGGAGGCTGGGCCGCGGATTGCCGCCACGGGCAATCGGAGGACCGGCCGATGAGCGGGCGACGGGGAATTCTGGCTGGGCTCGCCGCGCTGGCCGGCGGCGCGGCGACCATGGGCCGGGGTGCGATTCCACGGGCGCTGAGTGGACGGAGCATGATGCTACATGGAGAGAGCCTTCTCCCCCAAACCGTTGCCGGTGAGGCATGGCACTCCGGTGGTAAGGGATACCCCACCGAATCCCAGCCCTACGACTCGATATCTCAAGCCACTTGGAATCTCTTTCATCGAAAGAGGCGTCGTGAGGAGAGATCGCAACAACGCATGCGCATCGCTCGCGAACTGGTTGGCGGCTGGCCGCCGCACATCGCCGTCATGCAGAGCAACGCGGTGTGGTTTCGCGCCCAGCGGGCAGCCGTCTGGATCCAGGCGCAGGAGGATCGGAATGAGAGTGTGCTCGACCAGCTTCGAGTGACGATCTTGGGCCACAAGCCTACCGAGGGGGATTGGTGACGATGAAGCCCTTTCTCGTCACCTGGGCCGTCGTGGCCACCGCCGGCCTGCTGGCCGCGACGTTCGTCGCACCGCCGGCGCACTGGGCCGGCATGATTGCGTGGAGGTTGGGATGGTAGCGGCCAACCGAGTCATGCGCTCCGCGGTCTAACCGCCCGGCGTCCTGATGTTCAGCACCACCATCTCGCACATGCCCAGAATCGAGGCCAAGCCGGTCCGGATCGGGATGCGGCCCGGACCGCCGCCGCCGTCGATCTCGTAGATCAGGACGCCCGAGATGGCGCCGTTGGCCAGCGCCACCGCGACTGCAGCCTCCCAGGGGCACGAAGGTTGCGAAGGCTCGTCGGGCTCGCCTGGCGTCACCAGCTGGAGGCGATGTGGGCCGCTCACGCCGCCTGAACTCCATAGATGGCGCGCTCTACCGCATGACGGCTTCGGAGCATCCAGTCGTTCTGGGTCGAGAAATTGTTGCTCAGGGTCAGGTCAAAGGGCCATCGCGCTAGGCCGCCCTCGCTGGTGTGCTGGCCGGCCGCCACCTGGCCGGGGCGTTCGATCGACACCATCAGGCCCTGGAGGCTCCGGACCGTCTCGGCTTCGTTCGGGAAGCGGACGTCGTCCGCCACAACGCCATAGCCGCGCGCCAGCTCGGTGGCGACGCGCCGCTTCCAGATCTCGATCCAGAAGTCCTGATCCATCAGGTTACGGCCCCATTCGGTGCCGAGCCACTGCATGGCCTGCCGGGCCGAGCGGCCGACCAGGAAGGGCGTGGGGCTTTCCTTGAGGCTGCCCGCCATGATCTCCCGAATCTCGTCGGGGCCAGCGCCGGCCTCGACCAGCAGGGCGCGCATCATGGCCTTGAGGGGGCCGGCGAACGGCACTCGGACGAACGAAACTCCCCCGATCGGCACCAGCTCGATAGCCTCCGCCATCGTCGTCTTGCCGCTTCCCTGGGCGGGGCTGTAGAGCCCGATGATGCGAATCATGCTGCTGCCTTGGCCTTCACGCGCACCCGGGGGCGGCCGGGGACGAAGTTGATCCGGTGCCGACCGATCTCGCCCTCGGTCGCGTGGTACGTGATGGCCGTCAGGGCCTGGCCGGAGCGGTATCCGGCGCCGGCCGCGTAGCCGTCCCGGCTGGCCAGGGTGGAGAAGCTCTCGACCCTGACGCCGCCGACCTCCTTCGCCGATTCATGGTGGACATGGCCGAAGAAAAACGACCTGTGGATGGCGTGCCCCCAATCCCGCGGCCGGTCGGCCGCCAGCATCATGGCCATCCGGTCTGGCTTCATCGTGTGACCGTGGGTGGCGCCCAGCAGGCATCGGCCGAACAGCCGATACCAGTGCAGGCCAGGGTCCCGATTTACCGTCAGGCGCGGCTCGTTGCGGAACGCCAGCCGCAACGCGACCCGCAGGGTGGGCGCCGCATCCTGATCGTGGTTGCCCGGGATGACGACCAGCTCGACCCGGTCGTGCTTGCGAAGCAGCAGCTGGATGATGGCCAGGAGGATTTCGGCGCCGGCGTCGTAGATCTTGGGCCACCGGCCATCCACGTCGAGCGTGTGCTTCGACCTCGGTGTGGCGTTCGTCTGGTCGTTCGTGTGGAGATAGTCGCCCAGGACGAGCAGGACGGCATGCTGGCTGGGCCGGCTCTGCTCGGCCAGGTTGGCGATGCTCTCCACGGCCCGTTGGGTAGCGATCTTGAGGTCGTAGTTGTCGCCCGTTTCGGCCGCCCACGACCTCATGCCGAGATGGAGGTCCGGCAGGGGATAGACGGTCAGGAGATCCGGCATGGCCATCGGGGGCGACGCCGCCTTCGGGACGACGCCGGTGAACCGCTCGAAGGCCCGTTCGAGGGCCGGCAGCAGCAGGGCCTGGGCGTCCTCGGTCCTGGTCTTTACCCATTTGGCCAGGATGCGACCGTCCGGGTCCAGGAGCGCCGATTCTCCCCTCACGACTTGCCCCGGGAGCGGTTCGAACACCTCGCCAGGCGGCGGCTTGCTGCCCACCCACTGCTTCTTGATGCTTCCCTTTTCGTCGAGCTCAACGGCGTGCCGCGTGACCTCGAACCCCACGCGGGGCAGTGGTGGCGCCATGGCGGCTAGGGCGCGTGGGGACGTCCGGATCTCCGGCATGCCGTAGCGCTTCAGCGCCAGGTCATACCTCATCTTCAGCGTGTTGACCGGCATCCCGAGCGCCCTAGCGGCGGCCTGGGCGGAGCCGTGGCGCTCCACCGCTTCGTAGGCTGTCTCGACCACATGGCGCGGCAGTCGGGGCGCCGTCATATGACCCGGTCCGGACCAACGAGGCGCCGACGACAGTGGTCGTCCCAGGCGGTTCGGCAGTGGCCTGGCGTGAGGTTGAGGCGGTCGATGACCCAGACCCGACAGGCGCCCCAGGGCTTGCCGTGCTGGAGACGATCCCATGACCAGGCGGAGTAGGTTACGCTCCGAGGACCGCCCGTGACGGCGTTCAGCATACAGGAGGCGGCACTTCCGGCTTCGTCGATATAGCCGCGGCGACCAAACAGGATGGCGACCGGCAGGACCGCGGCGAGGATCAGCATGGCCAGGCCCAGCAGGCTCCAGAGCACGATGCGACGTCCGGCCTCGCGGATCACGTTGCGGCGCCTTCGGTGAAGATGTCGTCCCAGGCGGCAGCGTCCAGGCCGTTCATGCTTCCGACGAGAGCCAGCAAGGGATTGGCCCGCTCCACCATGTACATCCCGGCCCAGGTCAGGCGAGCGTCGAAAGCCGCTGCCGGCGGGAAGGCGGCGAACACGCCGTCAATGGCGGCCGGCACGTCGCCATACTTAGTGGCCGCCATGGCTTCCGCTTCCGTCACAATTCCACGCCGGGCGAGCATCCGCATGAATTGGAGCAGCGTCAGGCTGGTCGGCACGGGATCGAGCGCGGCGAACCTGCCCACCCCGGCGTCCAGAAACGGCCCAGGCTCATGGGCGACGCCTTGGGGCGGCGTAATGCACTCCGATGCGCGGAACAGGACCATGCCGAGCTGATGGCCGCCGATGCTGGCTTCGGTGAATTCGCCCCAGGCGAGGATGGGGGCGACGACCGGGGAAGCCAGGCCGAGCAGGGGCCGCCATCCGAGCCCCTCCAACGCGGCCGTGACGGCGGCAGGCTCGCCCACCCAGTAGTGATCCACGTGTTCGGGCATGCTGATCTCCATCAAAGGGCTGCGACCATCGCCGGCAGCTGGCTTCCGGATACGCCGTAGGGCAGGGACAAGGCCGAACTGAACAGTCCGGATGCCGCATCAGTGAGGCCAGCGCCGCCCGCAATGCGAGCCTTGGAAAACCCTGTGGCGACGCCCGATCGCGAGACCGCCGCCGCCCCATTCAAGCTGGCGAAGGCATTGCCGGTGCCATCGAATGTGAAGCCGGCTCTGAATATGGCGCCCGAGGTCATGGCGCCGGCAGAGACGTTTCCACCGCTGCCACCATTGAGGCTCCAGAAGTACAGGTTGGGCGCCCCGATCTCTTGCCTCAGCATAAGGCGGTTGTTGCCTGTCCCGTCGTCAATCTGCACCACGCTTTGATTCACGCCGGCCTGAATGGCATTGAGTGAGCCGCGCAACAGGATGGTGCCCGCCCCGCCGGGGAAGAGCTGCGAGAAGTCGGCCGACAGGCTGTCCGTAGCCCTGGTCGAAACGCCCGGCGTGCCGCTGACGGGCAGGATGGGAGAGGACGGCATGAAGCCCGCTTCCTGCTGCACGTGGCCGAACATCAGCGTGACGTCGATCGTGGCTGCGTCCGGGATGACCATCAGGAGAGCGAGCGACATCGCTCCACAGGTGGCCTGGTTGGCCGCGCGAACGCAGGAGAAGCGCGCAGCGGAAAGATCGGCCGAGGTCAGCGCCAGCGACTGATCTGTGTATGCACCAGAGAGACTGGCGCCTCCGCTGGTATATTCCGCCATGCGCAGGGTGGAGGTGAGGCTGCCCACGGAACCGGCGTGAACCCGAATATACCAGGACGCGGCATGCGTGACGCCCTGAACGCAGCCCACTGCCGTGTTGCTCGCCTCCGGCAGCATGTAGGGAAACGCGGCGCCCCCCGACGTATTCGTGCCATTGAGGCGGAGCGTCATTCTCGACACGCCGGTCTCGTCAGTGGCGGAGCCGATAGTGCCGGTGATGCCGGTCGGAATACCGCCAATCTGGAAAAAGGTTGGGGCTGCGCCGCCAGCGCCTAGCGCCCCGGCAGTAAAGCCTTCCAGGCGAGGATTGCGGAGGAGGTTGGAGCGCCCGCTCTCCATCAGCAGCGCCGGACCATCCACCCAACGCGGGACGTTGCTGCCGAACCCGGTCAACGCGTTATTCACGAAGCCCCACGCGGCGCTGGCGCGGGCCAAGGTTAGCGCTGGATGCAGCAGCTGGTTCGCGGCGTTCAAAAGTTGATTTCGGCCTGGCCCGAGGAGGCCCGGCCAGCCGGTCAAGAATCCGCCCCCCAGTCCAGCCGCGATGAGCGAGGCGCTCATCAGCCGGCGGTCGTGACCAGCAAGGCCCGCTGGGCCGACTGAGTTGTTCCGGCGACGAAGCGGAGCCACGCCAACCCGCGCAGCACGTCGGGGAAGAACATGCACCACGATCCGGCCGCGACAGTGAAGGTCAGGGCGGCGCCATAGGCATCGCGGACCGGCAGAAAGAGGGCATCGGCCGGGGCGGTGTCGCTGAGCGGCGCACCTTCGAGCGTGATGCTCGTGCCCTCAAATCCCGCCGGAAC
>CAXTJY010000233.1:4062-6512 GCA_964244395.1 uncultured Rhodovarius sp. | reverse complement strand
GCACGACCGGACGCGCCAGGTGCACGTGTGGGTATCGCTGAACGTCGGCGCCAACCGCGACGGCACGCCTCTGCCGGTCCTCGACGAATGGACCCGGTGGCTTCAGGCGCTGGCCGCGGACTCCGACGGCCACGTGAGCCTGCTGCCGGGCCATGGCCAGGACGGCGCCGGGCTGTGGCAGGACAGCAGCGCCCTGATGCGGATCGAAGCGGACGGCACCGCAATCCCCTTGCCGAAGGAGCATTTCGGGTTCACCGACGGGATCAGCGACCCGGTGTTCCGGGGCCAGTTCGGCGCCGCGGCCGAGAAGCTGGCCGCCGCGGGCGGGGGCAAGATCGCCGAGGGCCCGTTCGACGCCGGGACCAGCTGGGCCCCGCTGGAGGCCGGCGAGTTCATCCTCGGCCAGGTCGACGAAGGGCAGGAATTTCCGGTCGCGACCCAGCCCGCGGCGTTTGCCCGCAACGGCACGTTCATGGTCTGGCGCAAGCTGCGGCAGGATGTCGAGGCGTTCCAGGCGGAGATGCGGCGCCAGGCAACGCTGTGGCGGACGATGATGGGGGCCGGCTCGGACGAGGAGGCCTACGAGACGGTCTGCGCCAAGGTGGTCGGGCGTTGGTCGTCCGGCATCCCGTTGCTGGCGGCGCCCACCTGGGCCGACCATGTGCGCCTGGTCGAGGAGTGGGGCGATTGCTTCGAGCTCTCGCTGCGGAAGCCGCGCGACAGCAAGGAGCAGCAGCGCCTCGCCGCCTTCTCGGCCATGCTGACCAGCTTCCGCTACGGCAGTGACCTCGATGGCTCCGTCTGCCCGTTCGGCGCGCACATCCGGCGCGCCAACCCGCGCGACATGCTGGATCCGCTGCTGAGCGCCGCGCAGGGGGCCAGCACGCTCACGAACCGCCGCCGCATCCTGCGCCGCGGTCTGCCGTACGTGGACCCGAACGGAGAGAAGGGCGTGGTGTTCATGGGCATCTGCGCCAGCCTGTTCCGCCAGTTCGAGTTCATCCAGCAGCAATGGATGGATTACGGCCTGGATTTCGAGGCCGGCAACGACGCCTGCCCGTTGATCGGCAACCGTTCGCAATCCGACAAGCACGTGGTCCCGGCCGGCCCGGCCAACCCGGCCACCTTCATCGCGGCCGGACTGCCGACCTTCGTCGCGACGCGAGGCGGCGAGTATTTCTTCATTCCCAGCCTGTCTGCGCTGCGGCAACTCGCGATGGGAACCATCGACCCCACATAATTTGAAGCAGATGGACAAGGTAAATTATGAGACTAGTGGATAATAGTCAGAAATGGTGATGTCAGACGACGTTGCGTGAAGTTCCGTTGCATACTGGTGTCATGTTGCTCTATCGTTCGCCGCGGGCGAAAACTTGGCCTCCGATCACCCCCTGGCAAGTGCAGGACAAAGGGAGAAGTTTCATGAGCGGCATCCCCATGAGCGCGCCCCCATGAGTGGCACCGGCATCGATGCCAAGCGGTTGCCGTCGGGCGGCCACGGCGGCGGCGTACGCGGCGACACCATGCGCCGCCGCTCCTCGATGTTCGAGGGCCGGTTCGGCCGAATGTTCCGCAGCCTCCCCGCCGCATCCTGGCCTGAAGACGCACTGCGCCGCCTGGGCGACATGATGGTCTCGGACCCGGAAACGGCCGAGGGAAACCCCACCCTGCCCGCTGCGGCGCCGGAGACCAGTGAGCATCTGCAGGATGACGAGGAGAACGCCGGCATCCCATCCGGCTATACCTACCTGGGACAGTTCATCGACCACGACATCACCTTCGATCCGGCGTCCAGCCTGCAGCAGCAGAACGATCCGGATGGCCTCGTCGACTTTCGCACGCCGCGGCTGGACCTGGACTGCCTGTATGGCCGGGGTCCTGGCGACCAGCCCTACCTCTATACGGGAAACAAGTTCCGGCTTGGACGCCCGCTGCTCGAGTTGGACCTTCCCAGCAAACGCCGCGACCTGCCGCGGTACGACGACATCGAAGATCCAGGCCGGGCCAAGCGGGCGCTGATCGGCGACAAGCGCAACGACGAGAACGTCATCGTCTCCCAACTGCACGGGACGATGCTGCAATTCCACAACCGCCTGGTGGACCTGCATCCCACGGCGAAGTTCGAGGACGTGCAGCAGTTGGTGCGCTGGCACTACCAGTGGATCGTGGTCAACGACTACCTGCCGCGCATCTGCGGCGAAGACGTGGTCAACGACATCCTGCCTTTCCGCCACCAGCACAAGCCTGCCTGGCAGAAGGAGCCGAAGCTCCAGTTCTACAAGTGGCGGAACGAAGCCTTCATGCCCATCGAGTTCGCGGCCGCTGCCTACCGCTTCGGGCACTCGATGGTCCGCCCGATCTATCGCCTGAACACCCGCCTGAACGGCGGCGACGATCCCCTTGCCGCGACGCCGGACGAGGTCGCGCGCGGACTGGCCGGCCGCTTCTTC
>CAXTJY010000233.1:0-4052 GCA_964244395.1 uncultured Rhodovarius sp. | reverse complement strand
GGGGTCCAGACCCGCGGCCTGAACGGCTTCGACAGCTTCCCCCAGCAATGGGCCATCGACTGGAGCCTGTTCTTCGGCATCGGCGGATCGGGCCAGAAGGGCGGGATCGAGCGCTCCCAGCCCGCATACAAGATAGACACCTCCCTGGTGAACCCGCTGGGCTTCCTGCCGGAGTTCTCCCGCACGATCCCGGCTGCACCCCCGCTGACGGTTACCCAACTACAGGCCCAGCCCGTCGATACATTGCGCGATCCAGGCAACCTCGCGACCCGGAACCTGCTCCGCGGCATGGCGATGGAACTGCCCAGCGGACAGGCCATCGCCGATGCGATGGGCATCCCGCGCGTTCCGGACAACAAGCTATGGGTCGGCAAGGCGATCGTCGCCGAACTGCCGACCAGCCCGAAGCTGATCGACATCGATCCGAGCTTCGAGGAGAGTGCCCCGCTGTGGTATTACGTGCTGGCCGAGGCGCAGTTCGAGTGGCTTGCCCGCGCGACCGGGCCGGGGGGCCGGGGCGATGCGGAGCCGGTCCGCCTGGGCGGTGTAGGGAAGCGGATCGTCGCCGAGACGCTGATCGGTCTTCTCGCGTCCGACGGTCATTCGTACCTGCGGCAGAACCCGAACTGGGAGCCGGTGATCGAGGGGCATCACATCAAGACGATGGGCGCCCTGCTGCAATTCGCCCAGGGATGAACCGGCAGGGCACCCGCATATCGGGGACTGGCAGGACGGCTGGCGGAAAACAGGGCGGGAACCACCCCCGCGGGCGAGCGAAGGCTCAGTGGGTGCCGCTGCGGACGACCTCGTCCCTGTAGGCGTCCAGCGCGGTGATCACGAACCGCTGGTTCTCCGCCGCCATGCTCGCCAGGAACGTGGCGATGGCCAGTTTCGCCCGGTTCCGCCCCTGCGGCGACAACGGCTCCCCCTGCGCCGGCAGGTCGGCCAGCACCGCCTCCTTCGCCGTTCCCCAGAACTGGATGAAGCTTTCCGCCACGGCCCGGCGCTTCTCGCCGAACGCATCGACGAATGCGTTCGAGTCCAGCAATCCGAACTCCACCGCCTCGGACTGGATACGCTCGATGTCGTAGTGCAACTGCTGGCAGTTGATGGCGAACGTCAGGTCCGATTGAGCGTCGGCGAACAGGGCGGCGACGCGGTCCGGTTCCTCCAGGTAGGCGAAGCGGAACCGCGACGCCTGCACGAGGCCGGCCAGCAGCAGGGACGTCTTCTGGTAGCCCACGAACTGGCGCGGCAACGTCTCCACGAAAACGATGCGGAACTGGCTCGTGAGGTTGAACAGCACGCTGTACCGGACCAGGATCGGACGATAGATCTTGGTACCCTGCGCGCCCTGGAACACCGCTTCCGGCGCCCCCAGCAACTTGCCGTTCGCCACGTTGACCATCTCGCGCTCCACCGCGCGCATCCACAGCGCGTTGGCGATCGAGCGGCTGCTCGAGGCGGCCCGCAGTTCGTCCCAGGTGGTGGAGGGAAGCTGCCGGTTCGACATCGCCGGCATCAGCCCGAACAGCGCGAAGCTGCCGAACGTGCCGGTCACGAGCGCGGTGCCGGGGACGGACTTGATCGCGGGCGGGGCCGCGTCGGGCGTGAACGACACCTCGAGCGTGAGCTGCGTTGGCGTGTCGCTTTTCACGTCGGTGCTTCGCGCGGCCTCGAATGCCTTGGTGATCCGCTTGGCCGAGTCCAGCAGGAGTTCGCGCTGGCGGTCGTTCTCCTTCGGGTCGCGCGGGACATACAGGCCGCGGTAGCTGCAGAAGCCGGCCAGGAAGTTGAACACTTCGGATTGCCGATAGAAACTCACCTCCTCGGTGGACCACGCGGACGGCAGCACGTTCGCCGGCGAGGCAACGAGGCTGGACGGCGAGGTGGCGACGAACGCATTCTGGTGGCCGCGGAACAGGCCGGGCAGGTCGGTCATCTCATGCAGGCAGACCAGGCGGTAATCCTGCTTGGTGGGCTGTTCGGCCTTGGCGCGGGTGAACACGCCGATCTCGTAGCCGCAGTATTCGCTCTGCTCTCCGGTGTAGATGGAGATGAGCCAATCCGCACCCACCAGTGCGTTATCGAGCACCTTCTCCCAGCCATCGCCGATATTGATACTTTCACAGTCCAGGAAACAATCCACGCGGTCGCGATTGATGTCGATCAGCGCCTGGCGCAGCGTCGTGGCGATGATGCGGTCGTCGTGCCGGTAGCTGAGGAACACCTTCACGCGCGCCGGTGCGGCACGGGTGGCCGTGCTTCGGGCTGGCACGGCAGCCTTTCGCGTGCCGGCCGGCTTGGATTTCGCCGGCGGCTCGGGCACGCTCGGGCGGCGAGCCTTGGTGGAGCGGGGCGGCGGCGGCGGCGCAGCTCCGCGTGAGATCACACCTTTTGCCATCGTTACGGCCCCATGCGTTACAGAACCGTAAGTGCCGGGGCGGTGCTATGCAAGCAAAACACAAGCGTCTCAATTTTTCTTGCTGAGCCCGACCGATACTCGCATCGATTCACGCAGTCATCATACTCTACGACGGAATAAGCTTGAATGACGGCTGGAGGCCAAGGCACTCTCGGCCGTCAACCAAACGGCGAACGCGGCGGGGGGCAGCATGGCGGGCGAGTGGCGTTCCAATCGGAGGCAGGCTCCATGGCGACGGTAGCCGGGTTCGGCAACGTGGAGGTTGGCCCGCACCTGCGCCCGTTGCTGGTATCCAACGAGATCCTGGCGCGCAACGCCGTCTTCACCCGCAAGAGCGCCGAAGCGGTGGCCGAGCAGGGCTGGCTCATCCGGATGCTCGCCTGGATCAACGTCATCGTGCTCGCGATCGCCGTCCTGAGCGGGGCGGTGCTGGCGGCGTCGGTCTACAAGGCCCAGTTGGGCCAGATGTTCCCGGGCCGGATCGAGATCGGGCTGGAGTGGGCGGCCGGGCTGATCGGCCTGCTGACCATCGCGGCGACCGTGCTGGGGCAGCTCGCCCGCGACGGCGACCGCCTGGGGCGCTGGCGCAGCCTGCGCGCCGAGGCCGAGCTTGCGCGGTCCGGCCGCTTCACCGCCATCGCGCGTGCCGCGGCGGCCGTCGGCAAGGCGGAGGCGAGGGAGGCGCTGGACCTGGTGCGCCTGGGCCTGCTGGAGGACCAGCGGCGCTGGTACACGGTCCGGGCGGAGCGCCACCGGAGTGGCGCCCGCATCACGCGTGGCTTCTCCGTGCTGGCCCTTCTGCTAACGGCCGCCGCCAGTGCCGCGGCGCTCGCGGTGTCGTTTTCCGGGGTGACCGAGGCCGCCCTGCTGGTCGGCGTGCTCGCCGCCGCCTTCAGCGCCTACGCCACCGACCGGGAGAACCTCTATCGCGACCGCGCGAACGCCGAGCTGTACGAGCGCACGGCCGACAAGCTGGGCGCGCTGTCGGCAGGGTCCGACGCCGTCCAGGCGGAAATCGAGGCCGGCAACGCCCAGGCGGTCGTCGTCTTCGCCGACCTGGTGGCCGAGGAACTGGCGACCGAGCACAAGCAATGGGCCGCCGGCCTGGATGTCACGAGCGAGCTGCTGGCCCGGCTGGAGGCGCGGCTGCAACAGGCCCGCGCGGTGGACAAGGGACGGCAGGTAGCGGCCACATCGGCTGCGGCCCAGCCGGAGGCCCCCCCCGCCGCCCCGGCGCCGGTTCCGCCACCGGCCGTGGCGCCCGCGGCAGCGCCTGCCGCGATCCGGCCCGAGGTGGCGCCGGTCGCCGCGGCCGCGGCCGCGCCGGCCATCAGGGCGCCTGCCTCCGAGGTCGCGGCCGCGCTGGCGGAATGGCGCCCGCTGCTGGCCGCTGCCAGCCTCGCCTTGCCCCCGCCCTTCGGCGAACGCGCCCGCATGCTGCTGACCGAGCTGACCGCTTTAGCGGCACCGCTCGACAGCGCGGCGCCAGCCAGCTCCGCCCTGGCGGCCGCGCAGGCGCTGGTGGACCGGCTGAAGCCCGAGAACCCGCTCGGCCAGTGGTTCCGCCTGATCGCCCCCGGCCTGGTGCCGGCGCTGGGCAGCGTCTTCCCGCCGTTGACGCTGGCGC
>CAXTJY010000232.1:0-6537 GCA_964244395.1 uncultured Rhodovarius sp. | reverse complement strand
GGAGGCCGGTGCTGCCTTCGGTGAGGGCGCTTTCGCTGTGCGGGTCGCCATCGGGCACGCTGCGCTCGCCGCCTTCCTCATGGTTGATGACGAAGTTGAGGGCGAGGCGAGCGCCGTTGGGCCAGCGCGGGTCGGGCGGGTTGCGGCCGTAGCCTTCGAAGTCGCGCTTCATGGCACCACCCCTCGGGGCAGGCCGGCGACGTAGTCGAACATCTCGCCCGGCCGGGTGATCCACAACCGGTCGCGCTGCCGCAGCATGTGCTGCAACGCCCGGCGCAGCGGCCGGAGGCGGTGCGGCTGGCCCAGGATGAAGGGGTGCAGGACGATGCTCATCACCAGGGGGCGCGCCGCGCCCTGTTCCAGCATCTCGTCGAACTGGTCCGTGATCATGTCGGCGAACTGCCGCCCCGTGTGGTGCCGCATCACCATCGCCGGGCTGTCGTTCAGCTCGACGCTGTAGGGGATGGAGAGCATCGGGCCGCCGCGGGTGCGCATCCAGAAGGGCTGGTCGTCCGCCGGCCAGTCCAGGCAGTAGGTGAAGCCGGCCTCGGCCAGCAGGTCCAGGGTAACGGCGGATTGCGCGATGTAGGGGCCGAGCCAGCCCCGCGGGCGGCCGCCATGGCGGATGAGCGTGTCGCGGCTCTCCTCGATCAGGCGGCGTTCGTCGGCTTCGGAGAGCACGTCCTGGCGTTCGGAGTTGGTCCGCCCATGGCCGATCAGTTCGTCGCCGCGGGCGAGCAAAGCAGGGGCGATTTCCGGGCAATGGTTCAGCACGGCGGCGTTGCAATTGTGCGCCGCGGGCAGGGCGAGTTCGTCCAGCAGTGCCAGCAGGTTCCACAGGCCGACGCGATTGCCGTAGTCGCGCCAGGCGTAGGGGCGCTGGTTCTGCACCGCGGCCGGGCCGGTGCTGTCGCTGCCCAGGCCCTCGCGATAGGCGAAGTGCTCGATGTTGTTGACGACGAGCAGCGCCAGCTTCGCGCCGTTCGGCCAGGTGTAGTCGGGCCGGTGGATGATGGCGGGGTGGTCGTAGCGGTCATGGGCGGGGAGACGCATGGGGTGAGGGTGCCATGGGTCCGTGGCGGCGGGTAGCGTGCCGGGCGTGCCAGAACCCTTCACCCCGCGCCTGGAGATTCTGCCGCCGCCGCAGCGGGCTCTGTGGGATGAGCTCGGCGGGCTGCCGGCCAGCTTCACTCTGTATGGCGACACCGCCGTGGCGCTGGATCTCGGCCACCGCGCCTCGGTTGACTTCGACTTCTTCGCGCGGGTGCCGATCGACGGCGATGCGCTGCTGCGCGAATTGCCGCTGCTGCGACACGCCACGGTGACCGACATGGCGGTGAACACGCTGGGCTGTACCGTGGATGGCGGCGGGCCGGTGCGGCTGTCCTTCTTTGGCGTGCCCAGGCTGCCGCGCCTGCGGCTTGAATGCCTGTCGCCGGAGCATGGCGTACGGGTAGGCGATTTGCTGGAGCTGGCCGGCATGAAGGTCTCTGTCGTGCAGCGCCGCGCGGAGGCGAAGGACTATCTGGATATCGACGCGATCCTGACCGATGGCCGCGTCAGCCTGCCTTGGGCACTGGCGGCGGGCGTGGGCCTCTACGGCGATCGCTTCAACCCGCAGGTGACGCTGAAGGCGCTGTGCTTTTTCGAGGAGGGCGATCTGGAAACGGTGCCGCAGGCCGTGCGCTGGCGGCCGCGGTGCGGCAAGTGGATTTGGCGGCGCTGCCGGTGGTTTTGTGATCAGGCTGCCCCATACGCCGCCGCTGCTGGACCTGGCTAGACACCTGATCTGGTTCGAGCCACCGGAGAAGGCTCTGTCCGATACCGCGCGCTTCATGGCTTATGCCTTCGCCCGCGCCACCGCACCGCAGATGAGGGTGCTGCGCGACGTCCTGAATGACGATTCGTTGCGCCAAGCGCTCGATCGGGCACCGCCCGGCATCATCGATCCACGTTCCTGGGCGTATTGGAACCTGATGCTGGACCGCTGGCCGGCGCCGCCCATGCCGGCGCGGCGGCTGTAGCGCCAGTCAGACGCGGCCAGGTCTCGCGCCAGCGTTTTTCGGCGACGCGCCTTTGCATGATGCCGCGCCTGTCGCCTTCGAAGGCTGGCGTTGGGCGCAGCACCAGGCCGAACAGGTCGTCGAGGCCGAAGGGCGCGGCGATGGTGATGTTGCCATCCTCCTCCAGCCGTGCCGCGACTGCGGTCGCCGTCTCCGGCCAGAACCGCATAGCGTCGGTAGCCGAGGCATAAGGGGCGTCGCCGTTGGCAGCGTGGATGTGCGCCTGGTTGGTGACGGACCAGGCGACATCGGGCTCCAGCGCCCGGAGTGACCCTTCCAATTCGGCATCGCGGTCCTCGGTAGGGTCGAACCAGATCACGTCCACATCGCTGAAGGTGCGGCCGGGCGGCCGGCCATGCGCGGCATCCCACACCGCGCTGCGCAGCACGCCGGCGGCGACCCAGGCATCGCGCAGTTGCAGGGCGCGCACGCATTCCAGTATGCGCAATCGCAGCAGGTCGGCGCGCAGCAGCGCGCGCAGCGCCTCACTCGATGCGCACATTGGCCGCCCGCACCACCGGCCCCCAACGTGCATACTCCTCCGCCACGAAGGCATCCGTCGCCGCCGCATCCATGTAGATCGGCTCGCTGCCGATGTCGCGCAGGCGCTGGCGGGCGTTCACGCTTTCCAGCGCGTCCTTGAAGCCTTGCGACATGGTCTCGATGATCGGCCGTGGCGTGCCGCGCGGCACGAAGGCGCCGGCCCAGCTGCGCACCGTGAATTCAGGGATGCCCTGTTCCTGGATGGTGGGCAGGTCGGGCTTGAGGCTGACTCGCTGCGCCGTCGCCACGCCCAGCAGCCGCACCCTCCCGCCTTCCGCCGGGGGCGCGAGGGTGGGCAGGTTCATGATCGCCATCGGGATGGTGCCGCCGATCAGATCGGCCAGCGCCGGCCCGCCGCCGCGATACGGCACGTGGCTGATGTCCACGCCCGTGCGCATCCGCAGCAATTCCCCCGCCAGATGATTGGAGGAGCCGACGCCCGAGGAGCCGTAGGACACGCCGCCGCGCTGGGTGCGAATCCAGGCCAGCAGCTCGGCCAGGTTGGTCGCCGGCACCGAGGGGTTCACCGCCAGCACGTTCGGCACGTCGGCCAGCATGGCCACGCCGTGGAAGGCCTCGCGCACGTCATAGGCCACGTCATGCGAGATCAGCGGGTGGAAGACGTGGTTGGAGGCGGAGGAGATGAAGATGGTCAGCCCATCCGGCCGGGCGCGGGTGGCCATGGCCATGCCGACGCTGCCGCCGCCGCCGGGCCGGTTCTCGATGACGAAGGGCTGGCGAAAGCGCGCCTCCAGCGCCGGCGCCAGCAGCCGGGCGGTGATGTCGTTCGACCCCGCGGCCGCCCACGGCACCAGCAGGGTGACGGGGCGGGAGGGCCAGGCATCGCCCTGGGCCAGGGCAGGGGCGGCGAGAAGGGGTGTGGCCAGAATGGCGCGGCGCGTGGGCATTACAGGGCGCTCCCGAGTTTTTCAGCCCTTTATGCTGCCCGATTAAGCAGGCAAAGGCCAATGGCCGCCCGTGGTGGGGTTTTGCCGGTTTGGCATGTCGGCGCGGCACGGCTAATACGAACCCAGCGGGCTGGGAGGCCATAGGTTATGCGGGCGATCGCGGCGGGGATGTTGGCCAACGGAGCGCTGGTGCTGGCGCTGGCGGGATGCGGCAATCCGCAGACCAGCGGCATCGTCGCCATCGGCCCGGATACCTATGCGGTGGAAACCCGCGGCCGGTCGCTGGCGCCTGCGGTGGAGCGCGGCCTGACCGAGGCCACCTCCTTCTGCGCCGCGCAGAGCCGGCAGACCGAATTGCTCGGCACCCGCATCAATGCGGACAACTACCAGGTGGCGTTCCGCTGCACCGGCGGGACGGGGTTTGCCGGCAACCCCGGCGTGCTGGGCCGGGTGCCGGCCGGGTATGCCACGCGGCAATCCTCGCTGGGGCCGATCCCGGTGACGTCCGGCCGGCCGGTGATCAGCGGCCAGGCCTTCCCGCCGCCGGCACCGCCGCCGGCCGGGTATGAGCTGGGCACCGTGGGCGCGTTGCCTGGGCGGACTGCCACGGTGGCCGGCAATCCCTTCGCGCAGGCGGCGCCACTGCCACAGGCGCCGGTGCGGCAGCCGAACTACCTGCCGCCGGTGTCGTCGCTGTCCTCACCGGCGGGGCCGCTGGCCTTCCAGGCGCCGTTGACTGCGGCCCCGATGACGGCGGCCCCGATGGCCGCGGCGCCGCCGGTGTCGCCATCGGCTTTTGCGCCACTGCAGAGCCCGCTGGCGGCGCCGGCGCCCGGCTTTGCGCTGCCGAGGGCCCCTGCCGCCGCGTCCGTCTTTGCACCGCCGGCGGCGCCGGCCTTCGCGCCACCGGCCGCGACGGCCTTTGCGCCGTTGCAAAGCCCGCTTGCTGCGCCTGCTCCGGCGCCTGCCTTTGCCGCCCCGGCCGCGGCGCCGGCCTTCGCGCCGTTGGCCTCACCCCTCTCCGGGTCGCCGGCGCCCGCCGGACCGCCGGTGTTCCAGCCGCTGAGCACGCCGGCGGCCGCCCCGCCATCGGGCTTCCAGCCACTGCCCGGCGCTGCCCGGCCGCTCTCCGCCCTGCCGCCGGTCGCGGCGCCGACGCGCGGCGGCACCAGCGTGCCCGCCGTCTCCAGCGGCGCGCCGCTGGGCGATTCGTCGGGAGTGGTGCCGCCGCCGGCCTTCTGGAGCACGCCGCGCTAGGCGGCCGCTTTATCGCCAGGGGTGGCTTGCGCGCCGTGCCGCTCGACTTCGGCCGGCATCCTGGAGTTTGATGGATGTCCTGGGTGGTGGGACGCGGTCGTGCCCCATGCAGGCACGACTTCGGCTGCGTCCGCCGCGGATCAGGGTACGCTGCGTCACGCAGCGGCGTGGCTCGAACGCTGTCAGCCCTTGAACAGGCTCAACAAGGTCTGCGGCGCCTGGTTCGCGATGCTGAGCGCCTGGCCGCCGAGCTGCTGGCGGATCTGCAGCGACTGCAGCCGCGCCGATTCCTTCGCCAGGTCGGCGTCGATCAGGCTGCCCATGCCGGACTCCTGCGCGTCCAGGATCTTCTTGTTGAAGTTGATCTGGGTGTCGATGTAGTTCGAGTAGCTGCCGAAATTGTTGAGCTGCGTCAGCGTGTTGGTGATGGCGGTGCCGATCTTGCCGGTGGCCGTCATCGAATCGATGGCGTCCTGTGTGGTGAAGGCGTTGGCGCCGCTGATCTGGTCGTAGATGCCGGCCAATGCGCTGTAGCCGTCGAAAGTATAGAAGCCGCCGCCGCCGTTGCTGATCACCTTCACCGGCAGGGTGCTGGGGTCTTCCAGCAGGTTGCGGCCGTTGTAGTCGGCATCGGTGATGAAGGATTTCACATTGTTGATCAGCTCCTTCACCTGGGTCTGGTACTGGCCGCGCTGTTCGGGGGCCAGGGCGCCGTCGGCCAGCTTCACCACCAGCTCCTTCAGCTTGATGAGGGAGGTGGAGACGTTTTCCAGCGAGGCGCGGGAGACCTCCAGCAGGCCCTTCACCGCGCCGAGCTGCTGGTTGGCGGAGGTGGTGGCGGCCATGTCGCCGCGGATGCGCTCGGCCACCGCGAAGGCGGCGCCGTCATCCTTGGCGTCCGTCACTCGCAGGCCGGTGGAGATGCGCTTCTGCACGCTGGCGAGTTCGTCATTGGTCCGGTTCAGCGCCTGGAGCGCGACCATGGCACCCAGGTTGGTGTTGATGCTGTTCATCGGCATGGGCTTTTTCCCTTAGGCTTGCCCCGGCCTGTTGCCGGACATGGGCAGGATGCGCCGGCGGGGATGAATCGACGGTAAACCGGGTTTACGCCTGCCCGAGCGCGTTCCAACCTGCTTTGAGCCGGCTGCAAAGCAGCCAGCGAGGAGGAAGACATGCTCGAAATCGAAACACCCGCCGCCCTGGCCGAATGGGTCGGCAAGAAACTGGGCAGCAGCGACTGGATCACGGTGGATCAGCGCACCATCGACCTGTTCGCGGAAGCTACCGGCGACCATCAATGGATCCATGTGGACGTCGAGCGGGCGGCGAAGGAGATGCCGGGCGGCAAGACCATCGCGCATGGCTTCCTGACGCTGTCGTTGCTGCCGCGGCTGGCGCCGATGATCTACCGGGTGGTGAAGCGCAGCCGGGCGATCAACTACGGCAGCAACAAGGTGCGCTTCACCGCACCGGTGCCCGCTGGCAGCCGGGTGCGGCTGCATTTGACGGTGAAGGCGGTGGAACCGATCCCAGGCGGCGTGCGGCTGACGACGGAGAATGAGATGGAGGTGGAGGGCAACACGCGGCCTTGCCTGGTGGCGGAGACCATGGCGCAGATTTACGACTGAGGCTCGATGACCTGATGGCTTATCGGGTCCGTGCCGGGCTCAAGGTGCCGCTGCCGGAACCCGGCAGGCTGGCGCTCAGCGCAACGGCCGCCGCCAGCGGGATGAGTGCCAGGAGGGGCAATGCAAGTCCGCTGCCTC
>CAXTJY010000231.1:0-6558 GCA_964244395.1 uncultured Rhodovarius sp. | reverse complement strand
GCGGCGCTGGACGAGATCACCCGCTTCCGCCTCAACAACGACCTGCTGAAGCTCTGGCAGGCCGAGCGGTTCACCGTCATCTTCGTCACCCATTCGGTGTTCGAGAGCGTGTTCCTGGCCGAGCGCATCGTGGTGATGGCGCCGCGCCCCGGCCGCGTGGTGGCGGAGCTGCATGTGCCGGCGGAGGATCGGGCGGTGCCCGAGTTCCGCACCTCACCTGTCTATGCCGCGCGCTGCCGCGAGGTGAGCCACGCCCTGTCGGACGCGATGGCGTGACGTTCCTGCACCCGCCGTCCGTCGGTTCGGCCTCATGCGTCCACCGTCGGATGCCGGGTGGTCAAATCGGCGCGTTTGGCAGGCCGGGTCACCAGCCATTCCAACCCGCGCGTGGCCTTGCCGGGGGCGCGCCTTGAGCGACCAGCTTCTCCCCGAACATCGCGAAGCGGGCTTCGCCGGCCTCTCCTACACCTCCTGGCTGCGCATCCTCGCGCCCAGCTTGATCGGCGTGTTCGTCCTGGGCTTCTGGGAGTGGGCGGTGCGGCACTACGCCATCCCGCGCTACATCCTGCCCGGCCCGCTGCTTATCGCCGAGACGCTGGTGCGGAACTGGCCGTCGCTGTCGGTGTCGCTCGGCATCACCTTGCGCATCACCTTCATGGCGCTGGCGGTCGCCGCCACCCTGGGGCTGGCGCTTGCGGTATTGTTCGCGCAGTCCCGCATCATCGAGCTGTCGCTATTCCCTTATGCGGTGATCCTGCAGGTCACTCCCATCGTGGCCATCGCACCGCTGATCATCATCTGGGTCGACAACATCCAGGTGGCGCTGCTGATCTGCGCCTGGATCGTGGCGTTCTTCCCCATCCTGTCTAACACCACGGTCGGGCTGAACTCGACCGATCCCAACCTGGTCGATCTGTTCCGGCTGTACGGCGCTTCGCGCTGGCAGGTGCTGTGGCGGCTGCGGCTGCCCACCGCCATGCCGTATTTCCTGGCCGGCCTGCGCATCTCCGGCGGACTATCGCTGATCGGCGCCATCGTGGCCGAGTTCGTCGCCGGCTCCGGCGGCCGGGCCTCGGGGCTCGCCTATCGCATCCTGGAGGCCGGGTATCAGTTGCAGATCCCGCTGATGTTCGCGGCCCTGGTGCTGGTTTCCGCCACCGGCATCGCAATATTCCTGGCGCTCAGCCTGGTGTCGCATCTGCTGCTGCGGCGCTGGCATGAAAGCGCGGGGGCGGGGGATCGTCGGTGACGTTCGATGCGGCAGCGATGCAGCGCGAGGCTGGGTTAGCCGTCGCGCGGAAGGACAGGCGATGAAGAACGAGATCGCAGCTGCAGGGCCAGACTACTGGCTGCGCGACGCACGGGTGGTGCGCGATGGCGGATTGGCTCGGGTGGACCTCCACATCGTCCACGGCCGCATCCAGGCCGTGACCCCGCTGGGCTCCGCGCCAGCCGGCATCGACCTGGATGGCGGCCAGGTCTGGCCCGGCATGGTCGACGGCCACACCCACCTCGACAAGGGCCACATCTGGCCCCGCATGCCCAACGCCACCGGGGATTTCGCCGGCGCCATCGAGGCGGTGATGGCCGACCGCGGCGCCGCCTGGACGGCTGAAGACATCCACGCCCGCGCCGATTTCGCACTGCGCTGCGCCTATGCGCATGGCACGGTGGCGATCCGCACCCACCTCGACAGCTACCTGCCGCTGGCTCGCACCACCTGGCCTGTCTTCTCCCGCCTGCGTGACGAATGGGCCGGGCGGATCGCGTTGCAGATGTCCTCCATCGCGCCGCTGGACCGCTTCGCGGGGCCGGAGGGCGACGAGCTGGCCGACATGGTGGCACACCATGGCGGCGTGCTGGGCATGGTGACGCGGCTGACCGGAGGCATCCACGCCGAGATGCCGGCGGAGTTCCAGCCGATGCTCGATCACTTCTTCGGCCTTGCCGAGGCGCGTGGCCTGGAACTGGACCTGCATGTCGATGAGAGCGGCGAGACCGGCGCCCGCGCGCTGCGCGAGATCGCGCTGACGGCGACCCGCCGCAGCTTCAAGGGCCGCATCCAGTGCGGCCATTGCTGCTCGCTATCGCTCCAGCCCGACGATTTCGCCGTCGAGACCATCGCCGCTCTGGCCGCGGCCGGCATCGACATCATCGTCCTGCCGATGTGCAACATGTATTTACAGGACCGCGCCCCCGGCCGCACCCCGCGCTGGCGCGGCGTGACGCTGGTGCATGAGATGCGCGCGGCCGGGCTGCGCGTCTCCCTGGCCTCCGACAACACGCGCGACCCATTCTACGCCTACGGCGACCTGGACATGGTGGAGGTGTATCGGGAGGCGACGCGCATTTTGCACCTCGACCACCCGACGGGGGCGTGGCCGGAGGCGGTGAGCGCCATCCCTGCGGCGGCGATGGGCATGGCCGCGGCGCGTATTGAGGACGGCGCCCCGGCCGACCTCATCCTATTCCGGGCGCGGGGGATGACGGAGCTGCTGTCGCGGCCGCAGAGCGACCGGGTTGTTCTGCGTGCTGGCGTGCCGATCGACACGGTGCCGCCGGATTATCGCGAACTGGACGCCGTCGTGCGCGGCATCGCCTGATCGACATGGGCCCGCCACTCACCAGCCTGAAAGCCGTGCCTTCACCCGCTCGATGAACCCCGCGCATTCGCCCCGCGAGCGCCGGTTCATCCGCGTCAGATACAGCCAATCCAGCTTGCACTCCCTCGCGCACAACCGCCTGATCCCGCCGCCGATCACCCGCCGGTCCGGCCAACCCAGCCACAGCAGCAGCCACAGCGGCGACCCATAGGTCGTCACCACCCCAATGCGGCGGATGTTGGTCAGCGCCGGCTGGATGACGCCCGCGCTCAGTGTGAACGTCACCCCCGGCACCCACACCCGGTCGAACCAGCCCTTCAACAGCGCCGGCATACCGTACCACCAGGTCGGGTAGACCAGCAGCAGCGCTTCGGCCCATTGCAACTCGGCGATGTCAGCCTCGACGCCCTGCCGATTGGCGTCGAAATCCATGTACCGCGCATGCGCCGCGGCGCTCACCGCCGGGTCGAACCCTTCGGCGTAGAGGTCGCGCTCCCGCACCTCATGCTCCCGCAACGCATCGCGCGCTGCGTCGCGCAGCGCCGCCGACAGGCTATCGGCCCGCGGGTGACAATGGACCAGCAAGACCCGCATCAGGGCCGCTCCACGCGCGACGATGGCTTTGCCATCGCGCGGGGGTGCAACGCACCAGCCCCCGCATCAGCGAGCATGTTCCGGTGCCGCTCCGCGGCTGGTGCGGATGGCTTCGATGATCGCCTGGCCGCGCGGCGTGGCAGTCAGCCCCGGCAGCTTGAGCGACAGGCGGTGCCGCCAGTTCGGCCGTTCGCGATCGGTGCCGGGCAGGTTCACCGCCATGGTCTCGCCGGTGAGATCCTCGGCCTGCGCCAGCATCATCAGCGAGGCGCTGCCGGCGACATGCGCGTGGATGGCGGCGGCCAGGGCATCCGAGAATTCGCTGTCGGGCGTGATCCCTTCGGGCAGGTTGCCGCTCTCCGCCAGGGCCGCAAGCAGGGCCCCCCGCTCCCCCGCGCGATCGGTCTTTTCATCCTCTGCCAGCAGACCCAGCGCTAAGCGCTCGGCGATGTCCGCACCCTCCCACCAGCCGGCCAGGGTGGGCAGATCATGCGTCGAAACACAGGCTGCCGCCCGTTCGGTCCAGCTGCGTGGCGGCGCCATGCCATTGGCATCCTGCTGGAACCACAGCACGCGGTAGGACAGCACGTCGGCCGCGGCCAGCGCCTCGCCGAGGCCTTCCGGGACGGTGCCGAGGTCCTCGCCCACGATCAGGCATTGGGCGCGCTGGCTGGCCAGGGTCAGCTCGGCCAGCATCGCCTCGCGCGGATACGCCAGGAAGCAGCCGGCGGCGCCGGTCTCCCCATCCGGCACCAGGAAGAGGCGTTGCAGCGCCATCACGTGGTCGATGCGCAGCGCGGCGGCGTGGCGGGTGTTGGCGGCCAACAGTTCGGCGAAATGCGCCGGGGTGGCGGCGGGGCGCGGCGCCGGCAGGCCCCAGACCTGGCCATGCGGCCCGAGCGGGTCCGGCGGCACGCCCAGCGAGAACCCACGCATGAAAATGTGTGGCGAGGTCCAGACCTCGGCGCCGTCCGGCGCGCTGCCCACCGCCAGGTCGCGATACAGCCCGGCGCCGGCGGCGGCCGCCCGGCCCAGTTGCCGGTCGGCGATGAACTGCTGGAACTGGACGAAGCGAATCGCCTCGGCGTGCTTCTTCTGAAAGGACGCGACGCCGCTATCAGCCGCATGCGCCATGCCGGGGCCGGCACCTTCCTCCGCCATCACCGTGAAGGTGGCGAAGCGCGCCAGCGCCTCGCCACCTTCGGCGATGAAGCCGTCCAGCTCGGGCGGCGCGGCGGCGAAGGCGGCGCGCAACGCCCGGCGCTTGGCGGCCCACACCTTGGGGTAGTCCACCACCTCACCGGCCGCCAGCGCCTCGAACAGCCCGGCCTCCGCCTGCAAGGCGGCGCCGGCCCCCGGCAGGTCCGCCAGATCGATCAGGATGGGTTCCAGGAAGCGGCGATCCGAGGGCTGGTAGGGGCTGGCTCGCTCGCGGTCCGTCGGCATCAGGGCGTGCGGCGGGCTGATGCCGAGCAGGCGTGCTCCCGCCTGCGCCGCTTCCGCCGCGAACAGCCCCAGCGCGGTGTAGTCGCCGATGCCCTGGTCGCCGTCGCGGCGCAGCGCGTAGGTTTGCGCCGCCAGGCCGAAGAAGCGGCCGCCCTCTGGCAGGAAGGCGCGGGCGGGGACGACGGTCAGCGGTGCCTCGGTGCCTTCCGCCAGGATGCGGTGGTGCCCGGCCGGCAATCGCGGCACCGCGATACGGCGGGTGGCGACGTGGGTGCCGTCGAGAAGGACCTGCCATTGCCGCTCCGCCTGGACCGCGACCTGCACCCTGCCGCCATCCTCCAGCGCAATCTCGATGCTGTCGCCGCGAAAGCCGGGGCCGAGCAGCAGGCTACCCTCGGCCTGTGCGATCAGCACGGGATGGCGTGGCAGCGGCGGCGGCGTGGCCAGGTCGCGCATCGCTTCATGCGCCGCATCGGTGGAGTGGCGCGGGATCTCCAGCGCGTCCAGCACCACCCGCAGCGTGTCCAGCGGCACGTCAGCGGCGGCGCCGGCGTCGTCGCGGTGGGTCTCGATGCCGGCCGCGACGGCCAACGCGCGCAGGGCGTCGTCATCGGGGGCGGTGCTGGTGGCGCGGCGTGCCTCTACGATCAACAGCGCGGCGCGGGCGGGCAGCGTGCTGGCCAGGGCGGTCGCGCCTGGCGCCGTGCTGTCGGCCAGCAACGTCCAGGCATGGCCAGGGCGGGCTTGCGGCAGGGAGAGCGGCAGGTCGCCGGTGCCGGCGTTGCAGGCCACGGCTACCCGGTTTCCGGCCGCGCTCAGCAACGCCAGCAGCGCCTGGCCATTCCAGTCCGGCGCGCCGCCGGAGGGGTGGTGCCAGGTCACATCGGTCAGCCCATCCGCCCCGATTTCGCCGGTCAGGTGCACGGCCGCGTGCAGGGCAGGGTGGTCACGTCGCGCCCTGATCAGCCGCGCGGTGAAATCGGCCAGGGCGGTGTCGCCGGGCCAGTGCAGCCAGGAGGTTTCGTTGTCCTGGCAATAGGCGTTGTTGTTGCCGTACTGCGTCCGTCCCAGCTCGTCGCCCATCGCCAGCATGGGCGTGCCGCGCGCGGTCAGCAGCAGCAGCAGCAATGCGCGCACATCGGCGTCGCGGCGGCCCAGGATGGCGGGGTCGTCGGTGCTGCCTTCCACGCCGTTGTTCCAGCTGTGGTTCTCATGCGTGCCGTCGCCGTTTTCCTCGCCATTGGCGTCGTTATGGCGCTGCGCGTAGCTGACCAGGTCGCGGGCGGAGAAGCCGTCATGCGCCGTGACGAAATTCAGACTGTCCGTCGCCGGCCGGCCGGCGAAGATGTCGGCGGAGCCGGCGAAGCTGGTGGTGAACCGACCCAGCAACCCGCCATCGCCACGCCAGAAGCGCCTGGCGTCGTCGCGGAAGCGGTCGTTCCACTCCGGCCAGCCGGCGGGGAAGCGGCCGAGCTGATAGCCGCCCGGGCCGAGGTCCCAGGGTTCGGCGATGATGAGGCGGTCCCGCAGTATTGGGTCCTGCTGCATCGCCAGCAGCAGCGGGGCGTGGGGGTCGAAGCCGTCCTCGCGCCGACCCAACGTGGTGCCGAGATCGAGCCTGAAGCCGGCGATGCCCTGCTCTGCCCAATGCCGCAGCGCGTCCATCGCCAGTCGCAGCGGCCAGGGTTGGTGCAGCGCCAGCGCATTGCCGGTGCCAGCGTGGTTGAGCAGGACGCCATCGCGCCGGTGATACCAGGCAGCATCCCCGCCCAGGCCGCGCAGCGAGAGCGTCGGCCCCTGCGCGTCGCTTTCGCCGGAATGGTTCAGCACCACATCGAGGATCACGCCGATACCGACCCTGGCCAGCGCCGCCACGGCGGCCCGCACTTCCGCCATGCCGCCGGGCGCCAGCCGC
>CAXTJY010000230.1:0-6592 GCA_964244395.1 uncultured Rhodovarius sp. | reverse complement strand
GATGGGACGCAGCCCGCGCCTCCGCGAGACGACGCTGCGTGAAGCAGCGCTGGCATTGCAGCTCTATCCGGACCTGGAGGCGGGTTTCAACAGAAGCGTCGGCGAAAGTCTCCGCGCGCGGGGCGAGGTCAGCGCGGCCGATGCCGAGGAGCGGATGCGCGCGGCGGCCGACATCTCGACCCGGCGCGAAGTGCTGGCGCCGGAAGCCGGCACCATCGTCAACCTGCGCGCCTTCACCGTGGGTGCCGCCATCCGCCCGGGCGATCCGATCATGGATCTGGTGCCGACGCGCGACCAGCTGGTGGCAGAGGTCAACGTGCAGCCTAACGACATCGACGTGGTCTATCCCGGCATGCAGGCGGAGATCCGGCTGCCGGCCTTCAAGCAGCGGCTGGTGCCCTACCTGCATGGCCACGTGACCTTCCTGGCCGCTGACGTGACCACCGACCCGCAGACACGGCAGAGCTATTACCGCGCCTTCATTGCCATCGATCAGGAACAGCTGGCCCGCCTGCCCTCGGTCTTCCTGGTGCCCGGCATGCCCGTCGAGGGGCATATCCAGACCGGTCAGCGCAGCTTCTGGCGCTACATGACCCAGCCGGTGCGCGACAGCCTGGCCCGCGCCTTCCACGAACAGTGAGCCGCAACGCGCGGCGCGTGGTGGCGCAGACATGGACAAGGCTGGTCCGGGACAGTAACTCCGCGCCATGACCGACAAGCCCAGCCAATTCGCCGACGGAATCCTGGATGCGAGCGTCAATTTCGGGGTGGCGCGCATCACCCTGGCGCAGATCGGCAGCGAGGGAAAACCGGTGCCGTCAGGGCACCTCTTCGTCCCGGTCGTGCAGTTGCCGGCCTTCGCCAACGGTCTGCTGACGCTGGTGAAGCAGATCGACAGCAAAATGAAGGAAGCGCAGGCGGCAGCCCCCGCGGCAGTGGCGGAGCCCGCTGCGTTGCCGCAATCCTTTACCTTCGGGCAGCGCTAACGGCGCCGACTCATCACTTCGGTCTGATAGGGTTCCACAGATCGGATTGATTGAGCAACGCGGCGGCATGCGCCAACACCTGGGCAGCGCGCGAGTGTCCGGCATCGAAAGCCTCGGCGGCGAGGCTCGCGACGCAGGCTTTAATGGCGTCGGGCGACGACATCACCGTGCGGGTTGTGCGCGGCGCGACGTCTGACACTGAGATACCCAAGGGTCTCGCTCCGTTCTTACCGGATCAACATATTGTAACCCCGCCACAATCTCCTACTGCCGCTGAAGTCACGTGTTCGTGATTCCGCCGCTTCGATGCAACTCATCGGCTAAATGGGTGTCCCCTGCCAATTTTGCGCCGGGACTTGCCCTGCGGCCACAGCGCTTTAGCCTCCCTGGCAAGCCTTCTGGGAGAGAACCGTGACACCAGCCCCGCTTCGCAGCGCCGAATCCTTGCGGCGACTTCTGGCGCCTCGGAGCGTCGCGGTGGTGGGGGTGTCCGCCGAGACCACCAGCTTCGGCGCCCGCACCATCGGCAACATGCGGGGCTTCGACGGGCCGGTCTTCGCCGTCAATCCGAAATATGCCGGCGGTGAGCTACACGGCTACCCCTGCGTCGCCACGATCGCCGACCTGCCGGAGGCGGTGGACAGCGTGGTTTTGTGCATGCCGCGCACCGGTGTATTGCCCAGCCTGGAAATGGCGGCGGCGCGCGGCGTGGGCGGCCTGACGATCTACGCGTCGGGCTATGGCGAGACCGATCTGCCGGAGCGGGCGGTGGAGGAAGAGGCGCTGCGCGAGCGGGCGCGATTGCTGGGGGTGCCGCTGCTGGGTGCTAATTGCCTGGGCTTCGTCAACCACACCATGCGCTGCGGCGCCACCTTCATGCCGGACTACTACAAGATGACGGCGCCGGCGGGGGGCGTGGGGGTGGTCAGCCAGTCCGGCGCGCTGGGCTATGCGCTGATGCAGGCGGCGGAGCGCGGCTTCGCGATGTGCCACATGGCGACGGCAGGCAATTCCACCGACCTCGATGTGTGCGACCTCGCCGCCTTCCAGCTGGCGATGCCGGAATGCCGGTCGATCGCGCTGGCGGTGGAGGGGGTGCGGGACGGGCGAAGGCTGATCGAGCTGGGCGAGATGGCGCGGGGCCTGGGCAAGCCCATCGTGGTGCTGAAGCTGGGCCGCGGTGAGACGGGTGCGAAGGCGGCGATGAGCCACACCGGCAGCATGGCCGGCAGCACCGCCGCCTGGTCCGCCGCCTTCCGGCGGGCTGGCATGCTGGAGGTGGAGGATTTCGACGCGTTGCTCGAGACGGCGGGCTTCATGGCCAAGGCGCCGCCGCCCAAGGCGCGCGGCGTGGGCATCGCCACCCCTTCGGGCGGCGCCGGCATCATGGCGGCGGACCACGCCGAGTATCAGGGGCTGGCCCTGCCGCAGCCGGCGCCGGCGACCGAGGCGGTGCTGCGCAGCGCGATCCCGGATTTCGGCAGCCCGCGCAACCCGTGCGACCTGACGGCGCAGGTGGCCACCAACCCGGCCATGTTCGACGCCTGCATGAACGCCATGCTGGCGGACCCGCAATACGCCGTGGTGGTGATGCCGGTGGTGTACCACAACCCGACGACGACGCCGCTGCGGATGGCGGCGATGGCGCCGCTGGCCGAGGCGGCCGGCAAGCCGATCTGCATCGCCTGGATACCGGAGAGCCTGGAGGGGCCGGGACCGGTCGCGGTGGACACGTCGGAGACGCTGTCATTGTTCCGCTCGATGCGGCGGATGATGAAGGCCATCGCGCTGTGGCTGGAATGGCATGATGGGCAGCCTGCCATGGGGACGGTGAGCGATGCGGCACGCGCCGCCGCCGCGGCGCTGCCCGCCGGCGCGGTGACGCTGATGGAGGCCGAAGCCAAATCCGCCTTCGCCGCCGCCGGGCTCCCCGCGATGGCCGATGCCCGCGCCGCCACCGCGGAGGCGGCGACGGCTGCCGCCGACCGGCTGGGCTACCCCGTGGTGCTGAAGCTGGACAGCCCGGATGTGGCCCACAAGACGGAGGTGGGCGGGGTCGCGCTCAACCTGGCCGATGGCGCGGCAGTGGGCGCGGCCTTCGCCGCCATCATGGACGGCGCGCGCGTGCATGCGCCGAAAGCCCGCATCGATGGCGTGCTGGTGCAGCGCATGGCGGCGCGCGGGCCGGAGCTGATTCTGGGTGCCCGGCAGGACCCGCAATTCGGCACCACCCTGCTGGTCGGTCTGGGCGGGGTGCAAGCCGAGCTGTGGAAGGATGTGGCGCTGGATATCGCGCCGGTCTCCGCCGCACGGGCGGAGGCGATGCTGCGCGGATTGAAGAGCTTTGCGTTGCTCGACGGGTTTCGCGGCGCCCCCAAGGTGGATGTGAAGGCGGTGGCGGAGACCATCGCGCGGTTCTCCTCCTTCGCCGCGGCCATCGGGCCGCGGCTGGAGGAGATGGAGATCAACCCGCTGGTCTGCCTGCCGGATGGGCCGGTGGCGCTGGATGGGCTGATGCAACTGAATGGTTGAACCCTTCCCGCTGATCGACCTGCACGGCCCACCCGAGACGCGCGGGCGGATGTATGGCGCGGCGGCGGCGGACCGGGTTCGCCTCTCACTCTCGCATTACGGCGCGCAGCTGTCGGCGGGCGGGTTGGCGGCCGCGCAGGTGCGGCGCATGGCCCTGGATTTCCTGCCCCGCATCGAGGCCTTTCGCGCCGATTTCGTACCCGAAATGCGCGGCATCGCCGCCGGCGCGAATGTCGAGCTGGCCGATATCGTGCTGGTGAACTGCCGCACCGAGGTGCTGCAACTGGCCAGGCGCGCGGCACGCCCCGCTGAGCCCGATGGCTGCACCGGCGTCATCGTCCTGCCGCAGGCCAGCGCCGACGGCACGCTGCTGCACGCGCAGAACTGGGACTGGAAGGAGGAATGCGCCCAAACCGGCGTCGTGCTGCGCATCCGCCGCGATGACGGGCCGGACGTGCTGACCTTCGTCGAGGCAGGCGGGCTGGCGCGTTGTGGGCTGAACACAGCGGGGATCGCCATCACCGCCAACTACCTGGAAAGCGACCGCGACTACCGTCAGGAAGGGGTGCCGCTATCGCTGCTGCGGCGCGCCGCGCTGGAGGAGGCGCAGCTGGCGCTGGCCTTCCGCACTCTGCATTCCACGCCGAAGAGCGCATCGAACAACCTGATGCTCAGCCACGCCGATGGCTTCGCCATCGACATCGAATGCGCGCCGGATGAAAGCTTCTGCATCTATCCGGAGCGCGGGATGATCGTGCATGCCAACCATTGGCAAAGCCCGGCAGCGCTGGCGAAGCTGCGCGACACCGGGCTGGCCACCACCCCCGACAGCATCTATCGCGACCAGCGCGTGCGGGAAGCGCTGCTGGCGCGCGACGGGCGGATCACCATGGACGATGTGCGCGCCGCGCTGTTCGACGACTGGCAATCGCCCTGGAGCGTGTGCCGGCCGCCGCGGATGAACCTGGGCGGCAACCTGTCGGCCACGGTGGCGATGGTGCTGATGCGGCCGGGGGCGGGTGTGATGGAGATCGCGCCGCTGCCGGCGCTGAACCGCCATTTCACGCGCTATTCGCTGGCGAATTGAGGCTGTAGCGCCGCCCTCAGGCGCCGAAGCCGTTTGCCGTCACCCCCCGCGGTCGCACCATCTCGTAAGGCCCGCGCGGCAGATAGCGGCCGGTGCCGGGCATCGCCGTCACCACGCCCTCGCGCATCACCACCTCGCCCCGGCGCAGCGTGGCCACCGGCCAGCCCTTCACCTCCATGCCCTCATAGGGGGTGTTGTCCACGGCGTGGTGCATCAGGGCGTTGGTCAGCTTCACCTGCCGCGTCGGGTCCCACAGCACCAGGTCGGCGTCGCTGCCGGGCGCGATCACGCCCTTGCGCGGGTACAGCCCCATCAGCTTGGCCGGGTTCGTCGCGACCAGGGCGCAGAACTCCTCCAGGGTGATCCGGCCCTTCATCACGCCCTCGCTGAACATCAGCGGCAGCCGCGCCGTCAGGCCGGGAATGCCGTTGGGGATTTCGGAGAAATCGGTGCCGTTCTTTGCCACACAGCTTGGCATGCTCATCGGCGTCGCGCGGTGCCGGGCTGCACATGAACAGCTGCCCGTCCGGCCGCCCCATGTGGGCAGCGGTCAGGGTCAGGTATTGCGGGCAGGTCTCGCCCCACACCTTGATGCCGCGGGCCTGGGCGCGAGCGATCTCCTCGGCCGCCTCCTCGCAGCTGACGTGGAAGATCTCGATGGGCTGGTCGAGCAATTCGGCCAGCGCGATGGCGCGGTGCGTGGCCTCGCGCTCCACCACCGCGGGGCGCGACCAGGCGTGGTACTTCGGCCCGGTACGCCCGGCCTGAAGCAGCTTCTGCGTGCGCCACTTGATGGCGTCGTAGTTCTCGCAGTGCACCGTCACCAGGCAGCCCAGCTCGCGCGCGGTCTCCAGCACGCGGATGTATTGCGCGTCGTTCAAGTGCAGCGGCTCGTAGGTCAGGAACACCTTCAGGCTGCGCACGCCTTCCGCCACCAGCCGCGGCACCTCGTTGCGCATGACCGCATCGGTGGGGTCGCTGATGATCTGATGGAAGGCGTGGTCGAGCATGCCGCTCGCCGCGCGCTCGCGGTAATCGACGAAGCGCTCCCACACCCCATGCCCCTTCCACTGCGGAATGAAGCTGACGACGGAGGTGGTGCCGCCCGCGAAGGCGGCGCGGGAGGCGCTGACGAAGCTCTCCTCGCTGCGGCTGCCATCCGCCCGGGGCTCCTCGATGTGGCAATGCGCGTCCACCCCGCCGGGCAGCACGAACAGCCCGGCGGCGTCGATCACCTGGTCGCCGCCCGGGATGTGTTCGGACAGGGTGATGACGCGGCCGCCATCGATGCCGATGTCGCAGCGCAGCGCGCCGAAGGCGGTGGCCACAAGGCCGCCGCGAATCACCAGTTCATGCATCGGGAGAGGCCTCGTTCATTCGGGCGGCAGAATGGCCACGGCCCAAGCGCTGTGCAACTGCACGCGGCCGCCGCAGGCGCGCGGACCGTCTGTGCTGGAACCTTTGGTCCCCGGCATGGCGCGGCGGGGCGGCGCCGTGGCAGAAAGGCCGGCATGATCGACCCCCGAAGCTTCGACCCCGCCGCCTATGTCGCCGCCGTCGCCCCCAGCGTGGGGCTGAGCCTCAGCCCGGAACGCCAGGCGCGGGTGGCAGAGGCACTGGCGCTGGTGGTGAAGGTGGCGGCCCCTGCCCTCGCCTTCCCGCTGGCCGAGGGCGCCGAGCCGGCCGCGAGGTTTCGGCCATGAGCGCCGTGGAACAGGCCCTGGCGCGCATCGCGACGCATGACGGGCAGGTCAACGCCTTTACCGATGTGCTGGCCGAGCGGGCGCGGCGCGCGCCGGCGACCGGCCCGTTGGCCGGCCTGCCCTTCGCGGCGAAGAACCTGTTCGATCTCGCCGGCATTCCAACCCGGGCCGGCAGCAAGATCCGCCGCACCGCGCCGCCCGCCACCGCCGATGCCACGCTGGTGGCGCGGCTGGAGGCCGCCGGCGCCGTCTGCGTCGGCGCGCTGAACATGGACGAATTCGCC
>CAXTJY010000229.1:533-6628 GCA_964244395.1 uncultured Rhodovarius sp. | reverse complement strand
CTGTCGGTGACGGCGCCCAAGGCGTTCGACGCGCTGATCGGCCGCGCGATGGCGAAGCGGCCGGACGACCGGTTCCCCACGGCAGGCGCCTTTGCCGAGGCGTTGCGGGGGGCGGTGGCGGCGCCCCTGCCGACGCCGGTGGCGGAGGATGCGACGGTGGTGGCGACGGCGCGGCCGGCACCGTCCAGGCCCACGGCGACGCTGGCCGCCACCGCGCGGAAAGGGCCGCCGATGGCCCTGATCGCCGGCGGTGGGGCACTGCTGGTGGCGGGTGTGGCGGCGTTCCTGGTACTCGGCGGCGACAACGCGTCGAGCCCCCCTGAACCGCCACGGCCGGTTCTTCCAGGCCCGCCGCAGCCCGAACCCAGACCACAGCCGCTGCCGCAGCCATTGCCGCAACCTCAACCCCTGCCTGAGCCGAGGCCACAGCCGCCACCCCTGCCCTCGCCCCAGCCGCTGCCGCAACCTCAACCGTTGCCCCAGCCTGAGCCGCGGCCACAGCCGGCACCTCAGCCATTGCCGTCGCCGCAACCTCAACCCTCGCCACAGCCTGAGCCGAGGCCACAGCCCCAACCACTGCCCCTGCCTCAACCCCAGCCCAGCCCCGCCCGCATCGACTTCCGCGCCGCCGCCGTCGCCGCGAGCCTGGCGCCGGCCTGCGGGCTGCTCGCCACCTCCGCCTCCGACAGCGGCTTGGCCATCGAAGGTGTGTTGCGTCGGGGCGAGGAGGCCGCGCTGCGCCGCGCCCTGGTGCTGCGTGACGTGCCCGCCGCCGCCGCCCGCCTCACCCTGCGCAGCTTCGACGGACCCTACTGCGAGACCTTCGACAGCCTGCGCCCCATCCTGGCGCCGCCCGATGCCGCGCCGCGCCTGCGCGTGATCGGCGCCATGCCGCTGCTCGCCGGCCAGTTGCTCCGCTTCGATGTCACCATGCCGGACTGGGCGGGCCAGCTCACCGTGAGCTACTTCCAAAGCAACGGCGAGGTCGCCCACCTCGCCGCCGCCGCCTCACACCCCGCCGGGGCTACGATCCGCCTGGGCGAACCGCGCGCCGGGTTCCCGGGCTGGGACGTCAGCGAGCCGTTCGGCACCGACCTGATGCTGGCCGTGGTCAGCGACGGCCCCCTCTTCGCCACCCCCCGCCCCGACGTCGAACCGCAACAAGCCTACATGGCCGCCCTCGCCGAAGCCCTCCGCACCGCCCGCGCCGCCGGCCGCCGGGTGCTGGCACGGCCGGCGGTGGTCGAAACGGCGGCGCGGTAGCGTAGCGAGGGTGACCCGGAGGAGGGCTTTGCCCTCCTTTGGGGTCACGCTCACTACCCTACGGCTCCGGCGGCGCGCCCTGCCGCAGCAGCGCCCGCAGCACGTCCGCGCGGGTATCGGGCCAGCCCAGGTCGCGGGCGGGGTCGAAGAAGCGGCGGTCTTCGGTGTAGAGCAGGTAGGCCATGGCCTCGTTGGCCATCACCTCGTCCAGGGCGGGATCGTAGCCTTCGGCGGCGAGGAAGCGTCGGAAGTCGCTGCGGTCGGCCTCGGTGAAGCCTTGCGCCCACACCCGCATCACATGCGCGGCGAAGAGCGGCATGGTGAAGAACTGGCCGTGTCCCAGCTCGTGCCGCAGGATCGCGGCGCGCAGCGTGCCGTCCACCTGCGGCCCCAGCGCGGGCAGGGTGATGAAGGCGGCGTCGCGTCCGGGCTCGACCTGGCGCGACAGCGCGACCTGTTCGGCCAGCCAGGCTTCCAGGGGGTTGAGGGTCACCCCGTCGCGCGCCGCGAGGGTGAGGAACCGTGCGAGTTCAGAGGCACGGTAGTTCTGCCCGAAGTACCAGCTTTCCTCGGTGCGTCGGTCGGTGGCGATGGCCGCGGCCAGGGCGGCGTCGTCGAGCACCCGGTCGCGCGGCGTGTGGGCCTTTTCCAGCAGTGCCGCGGCCCGGTTCATCGCCCGGCCCTGGCTGCGCAGATCGGGGAACCCCAGCACCCAGACCAGGGGGTTGGACGCCCAGCGCATCGCCGTGGGGATGGCGGCGGCCTGCGCCAGAAGCGCCTGGGTGTCGAGCAGCGGCGGCGCGGTGACCGGGATGGCGGCGGGGCGGGGCGGCATGGCCGGCGGGTCGGCCGGGGGCGAGCGTGACCCATCGGGCCAGAGCCACCAGGCTGCGCCGGCGGCCAGCCCCACGGCGGCGGTGGCTCCCGCCGCCAGCAGGATCAGGCGGCGTTCCTGGCCGCTACCCGGCACGGAATTGGGACCGGCAACCTGCCGCCGTTCGGCGCCGGTGCGGCCGCTTTCGAACGGGGCGGCATCGGGTCGGGGCGCCACACCGGTCTCACGCCGCGACGCGGATGCGGCGTCCTGGCGATGGGCCGTGCTGGGGCTCTGTGGCGGCATCGGCACTGCCGGGCGGGGCAGGCGCACCGTGGGGTCGTCATCCTCGTTCATGCCGGTGGCGCCTCCCTGCCGAAGGCGACGCGTCAGGTCGGGTTGCGGCGGGGCTGCGGCGCGATACGGCAGGTCTTTTGCGGGCCGAACATGTCAGCAGCCTCGGCTGCGGCCGTGCCCCGCCCTGCCCGAAAAACCCATCGCCGCTGCATCGCCCGCCCCTTTCCGAACACGCTCAACTGCCGAGGTTCAGCACCTGCACGCGCCGGTTGGAGGGCTCGGGCGTCTGGTCCGGCGTTGGGATCAGCGGCTGGCTTTCGCCCAGCCCCACCGCCATAAGCCGGCCGGGCGCCACCCCAAAGTTCTTGGTCAGGTAGGCGCGCACCGCCTCCGCCCGGCGCTGCGACAGCGCCATGTTCTGCCGGTCGTCGCCCACCGTGTCGGTGTGGCCTTCGATGCGGAACCGGAAGGGCGACAGCTCGGCCGAGGAAAGAGCGCGGCCGAGCGAGCCCAGCGCCGCCGCCGCCTGCGGCGTCAACGTGGCCGAGCCGGTCGAGAAGTTCACCGTGATGGAAACGGCCGCAACGCCCGCCGGCGCCGTCGTCTCGCGCCCGGCAGGAAGCGGCGGCGCGGTCATCGGCAGCGGCAGCGCGGCCAGGGGCGGCTGGGCCGGCGCGGCATCGACGGCCGGCGGCTGCGCCGCCGGTGGGTTGGACGTGCCGCTATCAGCGCTTGGCATGCGGATGCCGCGGCACACGACGCCGGGCGGGCAGAGCTGGTCGATCAGCCGCTGCGCGCCGGCATCCGGGGCGGGCTGGGCCGAGAGGGGCGGCGAGGCCAGCGCCGCGACGAAGGCGAGGCCGGCCAGGAGGTGCTTCTGGGACATGGTGTTCCTCACTTTGCTGGGGGAAGGCTATCACATAGGGGGTAGGGCATCACCATGGCTAAACCACGCCGAAACGGCGCCACACGGAAATTCGATCCGGCGTCGGCTCTGGTTCCGCGGCCTCGTCCCGCAGCATCGCCGCCACCTGTCGCAGCTCGGCCGCGGTGGCCGGAACACCGCCGGCGGCCATGGCGGATGCCAAGGCGAAATGCCCGGTGGACGCGTCGCCATGCGCTTCGGCCGCGGCCAGGTTGAAGCGGTGCGCGGCCTGGCCAGCCCCACCGGGGCGCCAGACCGGCAGCACGCAATCCGTCCCGCTGAGCACCGCCAGCAGTTCGGCGGGATGCGGCGGGCTGCCGCCCAGGCGGGCCCGGATGGCGCCCAGGCTGACCGGCCCTTCGGCCAACGCCGCCGTCACCCGCTCCCAAACCCCCTGATCCAGCGCGGCGCGTGAGGCGCCGGTGCCAAGCCCGGGGCTTTCCTCCGGCAGTTTCCGGCTGGCTGCCAGGACCAGCCATTCCAGCGCCACCATGGGCTCGATGGGCCGGGCGCCCCGGACGAACACGTCGGCCCGGAAGCTGCGCGGCAGGCAAAGATCCTTGATGAATTCGCGCGGCCCGCCTTCACCCAGCCCGGCCATGAGCTCCAGCTGCGGCGGGTCGCAGAACAGCCCTGGCAGCGCCTCGAACAGATGCGCGGAGCCCACGAAGCCCAGCCGCGCCGGCGCCAGGGCGCGGGCCAGCTCGGCCTGGAAAACCGGGCGCCAATGCGCGGTCAGGAATTCCTGCGCGACAAAGCCGGGCTCCAGCACCGGCGGGTCCGCCAGCAGCCGGACTAACATAGGCGAGCGCGGCAGCGGCAGGCTGCCGGCCAGGGCGCGCAGCCGCTCCATGGCGCGGGATGCGGCGGCCGCGGCCTCGCCCTCGCCGGTGCCGAACGGTCCGGCCAGGTGCCGTAGTAAACGTTGGAGGCCGGCATCGACCCCTGCCGCCGGCAGCGCGTTGTAGCCGACATAGACCAGCCCGCCCGGCTTCAGCCGGCGCGCCAGAAGCCGCACGATGCCGGCCCGCACCGCATCCGACACCCAGCTCCACACCCCATGCAGCATCACCACGTCCAGCAGCGGCAGCAGGTCGATCTCGGCATCGTCCATCGCGCCCAGATCGGCCTCGCTGAACAGCGCGTTGGGCAGGCCGGCGCGGGCGGCGAACTGCGCCGCCTCGGCGATGGCAGCGGGCTCGGCATCCAGCCCCAGCACCGTCCATTCCGGGTTGGCGGCGGCGAGCAGATTGGCGGTGTAGCCGCGGCCGCAGCCTAAGTCGGCCACCGCCATGCGCTCACGCGGCCGCCACGCCACCCCTGCCATGGCACAGACCAGCGCCAGATGCGCCGGCGTCGGCGCCGCCTGCCAATGGATGCCGTAGCCGCTGCCGGCGGCGTAGCCCCGCGCCCAACTCACGTCAGACGATCCCGAAGCGCTGCCAGATCGGCCGCCGTTCGCGGATCAGCCCGCCGACGGTATCGTGGGCGCGGCCGAACCCCTCCTCGCTGAGCCCGGGCAGGATGCGGCCGATGATGGCGGCCAGATCGGGCTCCGGCTGCATCGATTCCGGCTGTACCGACAGGGCCAGCTCCAGCCAGCTGCACGGCAACCCGGCGGCGGAGACCGGCGATGCCATGGCGTACTGCCCGCCATTTCGCCCCTCCGCGGCATAGGTCTCGGCCACGGCGGCGTTGAAGCGCTGGGTTTCGACGGTGGGGCCGGTCTCGCGCAGCGCCGGCAGCACGCAGCCGGTGCCGGCCAGAACTGTCAGCAGCTCGGCCGCGTTGGGGTTGCGGCCGGGGGTCAGGCGGCGCAGCCGGCCCAACGTTTGCGGCGCCTCGTTCAGCGCGGCGGCGATCGGCGTCCATAGCTCCAGCGGGATTTCCGCGGCGCCCACCTGAACGCCCAGCTTGGGCGATTCCTCGCCCAGCAGCTTGCAGCCGGCGACGACCAGCCGGTCCATCGCCCGCTCGGGATCCGTCCGCCGCAGGCCGCGCACGAAGACGTCGCGGCGGAACGGGCGGCCGAGGCAGAGGTCCTTGATGAACTCACGCGGCGCGCCGGCCGGCATCGCCTCATAGGCGGCGCGCTGCTCGTCGCTGAACAGGTAGTCAGGCGAGTTCTCTTGCAAGGTCACGCTGCCGACATAGTCCAGCTTGGCCGGCGCCAGATCGGCCAGGATGTCCTCGAAGAAGACGGGGCGCCAATGCTCGGTCAGGAATTCATGCGCCAGGTAGGAGGGGTCGAGCGGGTTTTCCGGATCGACCAGCCGTTTGAGCATGGCGCTGGCGATCAGGTTTGCCGGCTTGCTCTCATGCAAAGTGCGGATGGCGTCGACGGTGGCGCCGGCGCGGAAGGTGGAGCTGCCGCGGTGCTGCGCGGCCAGGTGCCGCACCAGCCGCTGCAACGCCATGTCGTGGCCGAAGCCCGGCATCACGTTGTAGCCGATATAGACCAGCCCGCCCGGCTTCAGCCGGCGCGACAGCAGCCGCACGATGCCGGCCCGCACCGGGTCCGACACCCAGGTCCACACGCCATGCAGGCTGGCGACGTCGAGCGGCGGGATCTGGTCGATCTCGGCATCCGTCATCTCGGCCAAGTCGGCCTCGATGAAGGCGGCGTTGGGCAGCTCGGCGCTCTCGGCCAGAGCCGCCGCCTCCGCGATGTGAGCGGGGTTGTAGTCCAGCCCCAGCATGGTCCAGCCGGGGTTGCAGGCGGCCAGGGCGTTGACGGTGTAGCCCCGGCCACAGCCGATATCGGCCATGGTGAGCTGTCCGGTGGGCTGCCACTCC
>CAXTJY010000229.1:0-523 GCA_964244395.1 uncultured Rhodovarius sp. | reverse complement strand
ATCTGCGCCAGATTGCCCGGCGCCTGCGCCGCCTGATAGGCGAAGGTGTAGGGGCTGTCGGCGACGTAGCCGTGACTCCAGTCGGTCATGCGGAAGGCGCCTTGGTCAAAGAGGGGTGGGCGGCGGCGGGGTCGTCGCAGCGATACTGCCCGAGAGTGGTATTGCAGCGACCGGCAGGATCAGGACCCACGCGCGGCCGATGACGGGCACGGCGCTCACAGCGGCGTCGGCCGCAGCAGCGCATCCGCGGCGGGGCGGCGACGGGGCGCGGGCTGCGCCATCCAGGCGGTGAGCCCGAGCCGGCCACCGCCAGCGCCGACCCGCGCCGCCGGCACCGCATCCGCCGCCAGGATGGGGTTGAGCGCGAAATCCTGCTCCGGGCCCACGAACAGCCGGGTCAGTCCGCATAGCCGCTCGAACAGCGGCCGGCCGGGCAGCAGCCGCTCGAACTCGGACGCGCTGAGCGGGCCGAGGCGGATGATGAAGCGCGCCTGCGGATCCCACACCTGTGCCCCCACCGCGG
>CAXTJY010000228.1:0-6643 GCA_964244395.1 uncultured Rhodovarius sp. | reverse complement strand
ATCGAAATACTGGTCAACAACGCCGGCATCACCCGCGACTCGATGATGCGCAAGCTGACCCGGCAGATGTGGGACGACGTGATCGATACCAACCTCGGCAGTTGCTACAACACCTGCAAGGCGGTGTGGGACAGCATGGCGGCCAGCAAGTTCGGCCGCATCGTCAACATCGGCTCGGTCAACGGCCAGGCCGGCCAGCTCGGCCAGGTCAATTACGCGGCCGCCAAGTCCGGCATCCACGGCTTCACCAAGGCCCTGGCGCAGGAGGGCGCCCGCAACCAGATCACCGTCAACGCCATCGCCCCCGGCTATGTCGATACCGAGATGGTGCGCGCGGTGCCGGCCGACGTGCTGGAGAAGATCATCGCCCGCATCCCGCGTGGCCGCCTCGGCACCGCCGAGGACATCGCCCGCGGCGTGGTGTTCCTGACCGCGGACGAGGCGGACTTCATCACCGGCTCCACCCTGTCGATCAATGGTGGCCAGCACATGTATTGATCGCGCGGCGGGCGCGGCGGCATGATCGGATATGCCGATGATCATCGCCGCCAACGCCAACGCCCAGGGGTCGCATGTCGGCGAATGGCGGCACCCCGATGCGTGGGACCGCCCCGCCGCCAACATCGCCAATGCGGTGCGCCTGGCCCAGATCGCCGAGGCCGGCAAGCTGGACCTGCTGTTCCTGGCCGACGGCAATGGCGTGCGGAATCTCGACAAGCCAGACCTGTTCGCCGCCACCAGCCCCTCCGACCGCCCCGGTGTGCTGGAGCCGGTGACGCTGCTCAGCGCGCTGGCAATGGTGACCGAGCATATCGGCCTGGTCGCCACCACCACCACGACCTATGACGAGCCCTTCGCCGTCGCCCGCCGCTTCGCCTCGCTCGACCACATCAGCGGCGGCCGGGCGGGCTGGAACCTGGTCACCACCTCCAACCCCGGCGACGCGCTGAATTTCTCGCATGAGGCGCATGTGCCGCGCGACGACCGCTACGAGCGCGCCGGGGAGTTCGCCGGGATCGTGAAGGGACTTTGGGATAGCTGGGCCGACGACGCCTTCCCCCAGGACAAGGCGAGCGGGCGGTTCCTGGAGCCGGCCCGCGTCCATCCCCTTGGCCACCGCGGCAAGCACTTCCAGGTCGCAGGCCCCCTCAACGCGCCGCGCCCGCCGCAGGGCCACCCCGTCATCTTCTCCGCCGGCCAGAGCGAGACCGGCCGCGAGCTCTCCGCCGCCACCGCCGACTGCGTCTTCGCCATCGAAGGCACCATTGACCGCGCCAAGCTGCTCTACGCGGACCTCAAAGGCCGCCTCGCCAAATACGGCCGCGCGCCGGACAGCCTGAAGATCCTCAGCGGGGTCACCATCTTCGTCGGCGAGACCGAGGCCGAGGCAGATGCGCTGATGGCTGAGCTGGACGCGCTGGTGCCGGACGCCGTGGCGGTGGACTACCTCTCCAAGATGCTCGGCACCAGGATGGGCGCCTACCCGCTGGATGGCCCGATGCCGGACTTCGCCGGCGAGCATGTCGGCCCCACCGGCATCGGCCGCGCCATCCTGGAAGTCGCCCTGTCCGAGAAGCTGACGGTACGGCAGATCAGCCGCCGCATCCTGCCGCAGATGGCCGGCAACCTGTTCAAGGGCAGCGCCGCCCAGGTCGCCGACCAGATGGCCCGCTGGTACGAGGAAAAGGCCTGCGACGGCTTCATGGTCGCGGCCCCTGTGGTGCCCACCGGCATGGAGCGCTTCTGCCGCCTGGTGGTGCCGGAGCTGCAACGCCGCGGCCTGTTCCGCACCGAATACGAAGGCCGCACCCTGCGCGACAACTTAGGGTTGGCCCGGCCAGAAAACCGCTTCTTCCCCCTGACCGCGAGGGCCGCCGAATGATCACCCGCCGCCTCACCCTCGCCGCGCTGGCGGCGCCCGCCGGCGCGCAATCCTGGCCAACCCGCCCGCTGCGCGTCGTCGTCCCCTTCGCCCCAGGCGGCGCCACCGACCTGATCGCCCGCCTCATCGCCGACAACCTGTCCGCCCCACTCGGTCAGCCCGTCACCATCGAGAACCGCGCCGGCGCCTTCGGCGTGCTGGGCGCCGACGCGGTCGCCAAGGCCGCCCCCGATGGCTACACCCTGCTGGCCGGCAGCCCCGGCCCGATGGCGGTCAACGGCTTCGTCTACCGCAACCTGCCTTACTCGCCGGAACGCGACCTGTGCGGCGTCTCCATGGTCGCCAGCATCCCCTACGTGATGATCGTGCCGGCCTCGCTCGGCGTGCGGAACGTGGCGGAATTCCTCGCCCTGGCCCGCTCCCGCCCGAACTCCATCAACTTCGCCACCTCCGGCATGGCGTCGCGCCTCACCGTCGAGATGTTCCGCGCCCTGGCCGGCAACGTCGAGATGGAGATGGTGCAGTACCGCGGCGGCGCCCCCGCCCGCACCGACCTGCTGGCCGGGCGCATCCAGCTCGTCATCGAACAGGCCCCCTCCTTCCTGGAGGACTTTCGGGCTGGCACGCTGGTGCCGTTGGCGGTCGGCGGCACTTCCCGCTTCCCCCTGCTGCCGGAGGTGCCGACCCTGCGGGAGGCCGGCATTGCCGGCTACGAGGCCGCCGCCTGGCTCGGCTACGGGGCGCCCGCCGCCACCCCCATCGAAATCCGCCGCCGCATCGCCACCGAGATCGATCGCATCCTGCTCCTCCCCGCCGTCCGCGACCGCCTGCTCTCCTGGGGCGCCGAGCCGGTCGGCGGCCCGCCGGAGCGGATGGACGAGCTGCTGACCGCCGAACGCGCCCGCTGGGCCGAGGTGGTGCGCGTGGCGGGGATCGAGCGGGAGTAGCACTGCCCCGCGAGGGCCGGCCCGCCCCCGAGCCGGCCACCCCACAGGGTGGGGCGCAACGACCAGACCAGACCAACCCGTTCCCACCACCTCTCAACCGCGGCATTGACCGCCGCGCCCGCCCACGGCACCCCACCCCGGTGTCCGATCTGTCCGCCGCGCTCACCGCCGCCTTCGGCCTGATTTCCACGGGCGATGCTGCCGTGCTCCGCATCGTGCTGCTCTCCCTGCGGGTCAGCCTCACTGCGGTGGCGCTCGCCGCGCTCATCGGCCTACCGCTCGGTGCCCTGCTGGCCGTGGCCCGCTTCCCCGGCCGCCGGCCGCTCATCCTTGCCTGCAACGCCCTGATGGGCCTGCCCCCGGTCGTCGCCGGCTTGCTGGTCTATCTCGCTTTGTCCCGCTCCGGCCCGCTGGGCAGCTGGGGGCTGCTCTTCACCCCCGGCGCCATGGTGGTGGCGCAGGTGGTGCTGATCGCCCCGATCCTGGCCGCCCTCACCCGCGAAGTGCTGGAAGGCTTATGGGAAGAGTATGCCGAACAGCTCCGCTCCTTCGGCACCACACCGCGCCAGGCGGTGCCGACCCTGCTGTGGGATGGCCGCTTCGCCCTGCTGACGGTGCTGCTGGCCGGCTTCGGCCGGGCGAGTGCGGAGGTCGGCGCGGTGATGATCGTGGGCGGCAACATCGAGGGCTATACGCGGGTGATGACCACCGCCATCGCGCTGGAGACCAGCAAGGGTGACCTGCCGCTGGCCCTGGCGCTGGGCATCGTGCTGATGGCCATCGTGCTGGCGGTGAATACGGCGGCGCAGCTGCTGCGCGACGTGGCGCTACGGCGGCTCGGCTGATGTCGTTGCGCCTCACGCCCGCCGATGCCGACACGGATTCCCCCGCCGACGGCACGAACGGGAACATGCCATCGCGGATATCGCCCGGCATGTTCGGCCCGGGCAGACGATGATGTTGAACGCCGCATTGCCGATGACCGCCACCGGCCTGGGTTTCTCCGCCGCCGGCACCATGCTGCTGCAGGGTGTCGATCTCGTGCTGGACGCCGGCCTGCCCACGCTGCTCATCGGCCCCAACGGCGCCGGCAAAAGCCTGCTGCTGCGCCTGCTGCACGGGCTGCTCCCGCCGGGCGAGGGCCACGTGACGTGGCAAGGCGCCGCGCCGCCCCGCGCCGCCATGGTCTTCCAGCGGCCTGTCATGCTGCGCCGTTCCGTCCGCGCCAATGTCGCCTACCCGCTGAAGCTGACCGGTGCGGCCCGCGCCGCCCGCGTCGCAGAAGCCCTGGCCCTGGTCGGCCTGACCGAACTGGCCGAACGCCCCGCCCGCCGCCTCTCCGGCGGCGAACAGCAGCGCCTGGCCCTGGCCCGCGCCGCCGCGTTGCGGCCCGAAATCCTGTTCCTCGACGAACCCTGCGCCAGCCTCGACCCCGCCGCCACCGCCGCCGCCGAGCGCATCATCCAGGCCATCTCCGACCAGGGCTGCAAGATCGTCATGAGCACGCATGACCTGGGCCAGGCCCGCCGCCTGGCCGGCGAGGTGGTGTTCCTGCACCGCGGCCGTGTATGGGAGCAGGCGCCCGCCGGGCGCTTCTTCGAAACCCCCGCCACGCCGGAGGCCGCGGCCTTTCTGCGCGGCGACCTGCTGTGGTGACCCCCATGCTGCGACGCCTCCTCGCCTTTCTGCTGATCGCCGCGCCTGCGTTTGCGCAGGACCGCACCATCACCATCGCCAGCACCACCAGCACCGAGCAGTCCGGCCTGTTCGGCCACATCCTGCCGGCCTTCCGCGAAACCACCGGCATCACCGCGCGCGTGGTGGCGCTGGGCACCGGCCAGGCGCTGGATGTCAGCCGGCGCGGCGATGCCGATGTGGTCTTCGTGCATGACCGGGCCGCTGAGGATGCCTTCGTCGCCGGCGGCTTTGGCGGCCCGCGCCGGCACGTCATGTTCAATGACTTCATCCTGATTGGCCCCACAGCCGACCCCGCCGGCATCATGGGCCTGCGCGACAGCACCGAAGCGCTGCGCCGTATGGCCGCCGTCCGCGTGCCCTTCATCTCCCGCGGCGACCGCTCCGGCACCCACGCGGCCGAGTTGCGGCTGTGGCAGCAAGCCGGCATCGACCCGGTGGCGGGCCGGGGCGTCTGGTATCGCGAGGTCGGCCAGGGCATGGGCCCGGCGCTGAACACCGCGGCGGCGCAGGATGGCTACATTCTCGCCGACCGCGGCACCTGGCTGGCCTTCCGCAACCGGCAGACGCTGCGCATCCTGGTCGAGGGTGACACCCGGCTGTTCAATCAGTACGGCGTGATGCTGGTGAGCCCCGCCCGCCATCCGCATGTGAAGGCGGCGGATGGCCAGCGCTTCATCGACTGGATCACCTCCGACGCCGGCCAGGGGGCCATCGCCGGCTACCGCATCGGCGGCGAGCAATTGTTCTTCCCCAACGCCAACCAGCCGGAGCCGACCTCGTAATGGCCGCCCGCAAACGCGCCATCCGCCCCGTGGATGCCGCTCTCAAGCGCCTGCTGGAACTCGTCGGCAAGGGCGCCGCGCCGGCCCGCATGGCGCGCGAGGCCACCGCCATCATCGCCGAATGGCACGCCGCGCCGGACGCCGATGCGGACGCGGTGGCCGAACAGCTGGCCGAGCTGCGCGAACAGCTCGACGCCGGCGTGGCCGACGCCGAGGAGCGGGTGTCGGACGCGGACAGCAGCGAGCCCGCCGCGGTGAAGCAGGCCGCGCTGACCCTGGCGGCGATGCGCGCGACCCGCGAGGCCGCCAGCTAGACTAGGCAGGGCACCGCATGGTGACGCCATGCGAAACACTGCCAGGCGCGTTGACGGAGGTGCTGCGCTGTACTCCCGTGATGGGCCGGAGGACCGACCCCGCAGTGACGCAGAACAGGCTCCCCTCAGAATTCGGCAGGACCCCAGCGATGGCCGAGTTCAGTGTGACGATGCGGGCGTGCGCGACGAAACCGCCGAGGACGACGCCTCCCGCGAGGAAGCCGGCGGCGAAGATGGCGATGGGTGAGGCTTGCATGGCTGGAACTCTCGTTGGAGGCGAAGCATTGCCCGCTTCCTGGCAGCCCTGACAATCCGACATGGCCTATCGATCCGATAGGCGTCGTCGCCCCTTCACCCGTTGGCCGGATGATCCGGCAAGACGGAGTGCAGGCGCCATCAAACCATAGGCCAGGCGGGAACGCCCACTCCCCTCAGCGCCGCGCCAATTCCGGCAGCACCAGCTTCCGCACCGCATCCGCGCCCGCCGCCGCCATGCGCTCCGCCCCGATGCTCGCCTCCGGGTCCGCGCTGTTCCGCCAGGCCTTGTACTCGTCCTGGTAGTCCCACCCCATACCCTCGGCCAGCACATGCACCCAGTTCATCACCCGCGGCCCGCCATCGCGCTCCAGCGTCACCCATTCCCGGTGGCACGAATGGAAGATGGTCACGAATGTATCCGCCCCCGTCGCCGCCACCGCCGCCAGGCTGCGCGCCCGCACGTCGCCCACCGCGCCCGGAATGCTGACCAGCCCCGAACACATGTAGCTCGGCGCCCGGTAGTCGTGCTCGACGATCTCCACCCCCGGCACCAGCCGCAGCAGCGCCGGCACGATGTCGTTCACCGCCACCCGATCGGCAAAGCCGACATGGCTGTGCACCAGCACCCGCGCCTGCACCCGGCGCGTCAGCAGCGGCACCAGCGCCTCCCGCCGTTCCCACAGCGCCTCGGTCAGGTGCGCGCTTTCCGCCTTCTGCCCCTCCGTGGCACACATGAAGTCGTGCAGGTTCATGTGGCAGCTC
>CAXTJY010000227.1:2186-6653 GCA_964244395.1 uncultured Rhodovarius sp. | reverse complement strand
GCACCACGCTGCGCGGCGCGCGCGCCGTGGTGCTGGGCCGCAGCCAGATCGTCGGCCGCCCGATGGCGCAATTGCTGCTGGCTGCCGATTGCACCGTGACTATCGCGCATTCCCGCACCCGGGACCTGGCGGCGGAATGCGCCCGGGCCGATATCCTGGTGGCCGCCGTGGGCCGGCCGGAGATGGTGCGGGCGGACTGGGTGAGGCCGGGCGCGACGGTCATCGACGTTGGCATCAACCGGCTGGAGAATGGGCGCCTGGTGGGCGACGTGGCGTTCGAGGAGGTCGCGGCGGTGGCCGGCGCCATCACGCCGGTGCCGGGCGGCGTGGGGCCGATGACCATTGCCTGCCTGCTGGAGAATACGCTGGACGCCGCGGTGGCGCGGCGATGAGCCTGGTCGTGCCGGGCATGGCCCGCCGATGATCCTGCACCGCGCTTTGCAGCTCTTCGGTGCCGCCGCGCTGCTGGCCTGCCTGCACCTGTTCTGGCAGGCCTCGCCGTACTACGCCCCTGGCGGCGGCGAGGACTGGTCGCGCGCCCGGCTGCTTTATGCCGGGGCCGGCGCGGTGTCGTCCCTGGCGCTCATCGCCATCGGCGGCCTGGGCATCGCCGTGCGCCGTCTGACCGAAGCGGTGGCGAGGCTGGAGCGGCAGCGGGGCAACTGATGCCGCCCTGACCGCCGCCCCTCGGCCCGGCTCCCGTTTACGGTGGAAGAGCTTCCCCGCGGGTCCGGGCCCGCTCCGGATCATCCCTTGACGCAAAGGCCGGCTTGCCCCCTGCTTCCGCCAGCCGCCACAAGGCGGGGGGAAAACCTGCCAAGGGGATACGACTATGGCGACGCCGATCAGCAATCTGCAGCCGGGCCTGGGCCTGAACAGCTTCATCGCACAGGGCGGGGTGTTTCCCGCCGCGGGTGACGGCACCGGGACGGACGGCGGGAGCAGTGGCGCCCTGCTGGGCGTCATCGGCCTGACGGCCACGAATTTCGGCCCCTACGGCGCGTTTCTGACGCAAGGTCAGTCAGTCGCCAGCGGCACGTACCCATCCCTCTTCAGTCTTTTGGGCACCACCTTCGGTGGCGACGGGGCGCCGAACTTCCAGCTGCCGAACCTCAATACGAAGCTGTCCATCGACACCGGGCAAGGTGCGGGCCTGAGCACGAATTTTGCCGCCGGCGCCCAGACGGGCGGCGCGACCATCGCGCTGACACAAGCGAATCTGCCGGCGCAGGAGGGCGGCACCTCGGTGCCCTATGCCGAGGCCCAGGCGTCGCTCGCCAGCAATTTCTACGTCGTCACCTCCGGGCTGTACCCCAGCAATTTCGCCAGCCCGACGGCGGTGGGCACGGTGGTGGAGTTCTCCGGCAACTACGCGCCACGGGGCATGTTGCCGGCCGACGGCAGATCGCTGCTCATCAACGACTTCGGAATTCTCTACACCCTGATCGGCACGACCTTCGGCGGTGATGGCGTGACCACCTTCTTCCTGCCCGATCTGCGTGGCCGCACCATCATCGGCACCGACGCCACGCATCTCCTGGGCTCTGTCTCCGGGGGCGAGAGCACGACCCTGACCAACGCGAACCTGCCAGCGAACATGGGCGGCAGCGGCGTTCCAGTCGGCACCCTTCAGCCATCCATCGCGCTGAACTATCTCATCGCCACCGACGGCGCCTTTCCAAACACCACGGGCAGCGGCGGGCTGCCCGACGATGCAGCGTTTTTGGGCCAGATCATTACCACGCTCTACAATTTCGTGCCGCAAGGTTACGCCAGGGCCGACGGCGCATTGCTCTCTATCGCGCAGAATAACACGCTGTTCGCGCTGCTGGGCACGAACTTTGGCGGCAACGGCCAGACCAACTTCAACCTGCCGAATTTGGGTGGGCGGGCGCCGGTAGGCCCGGGCACCGACCCGGTCAGCGGCCTGACGGTGGCGCTGGGGCAGAATGTCGGGACCACCACCACCAGCATCGGCTCCGCGAACATCCCGTCGCTCAACATTCCCGGCACCGCGGCCGACGACGTGTTCTTCGGCGGCGACGACCCGGACCAGCTCACCGGCGCCCTCGGCAATGACAGCCTGACCGGCAATGGCGGCGACGACACCCTGAACGGCGGCATAGGCAACGACACCCTGGACGGCGGCGCCGGCAACGACACCGCGACCTACGCGACCGCCGCCGCCGGCGTCACCGTCATCTTGCTGTCGAACTCCGCACAGCCGACCGGTGGCGCCGGGACCGACACGCTGATCAACGTCGAATCGATCATCGGTTCCGGCTTCGCGGACACGCTGCTGGGCACCGCCGGCGCCAACACGCTGAGCGGAGGCATGGGTGACGACAGGATCGAGGGTGGTGACGGCCCTGATAGCCTGGATGGCGGCGGCGGCATCGACCTGCTGGCCTACACCAGCGCCACCGGCGGCATCACCGTCAGCCTGGCCTTGCCCGGCGGGCAGGTGACCGGCGGCGCCGGCATCGACACTGTGGCCAATTTCGAAAACCTGCGCGGCTCGGCCTTCGGCGATGTGCTGGGCGGCGATGCGGGCGCGAACGTCATCGAGGGCGATGCCGGCGACGACACGATGAACGGCGCCGGCGGCATCGACACCGCCAGCTACTTCCATGCCGGCTCCGGCGTCTTTGTCGGCCTGTTGACGACGGGGGCGCAGAACACCCAGGGCGCCGGCACCGACACGCTGTCCAACTTCACCAACCTCCAGGGCTCGGACTTCAACGATACGCTGGGCGGCGACGCCAGCGCCAACGTGCTGACCGGCGGGTCCGGCAACGACCAGCTGTTCGGCGATGCGGCCGACGACACGCTGCAGGGCGGCGCCGGCGACGACGTGATGTATGGCGGCACCGGCAATGACAGCATGGTGGGTGGCCAGGGTGACGACAGCTATGTCGTCAACGACATCGGCGACCTGGTGGTGGAGGCCCCGGGCGGCGGCAGCGACACCGTCTTCGTCACCGTGAGCGGGTGGACGCTGCCGGCGGAAGTCGAGACGGTCTATCTCTATGGCGGCGTCACCACGGAGACGGGCGGGGCGGGGGCCGAAGTGCTGGTGGCCAACGCATCGGGCACCGCCTCGTCGCTGGACGGCGGCGGCGGCGACGACGTGCTGTGGGGGTTGGGCGGCGACGACACGCTGACCGGCGGGCTGGGCAATGACGTGCTGCGCGGGCAGGGCGGCAACGACACCCTCAACGGCGGCGCCGGCAACGACCAGCTGGTGGGCGGCACCGGGGCCGACAATTTCGTCTTCGATCAGCCGGGCTGGGGCTACGATCAGGTCTTCGACTTCGCCCAGGGGTCCGACAAGCTCGACATGCGCGGCAGCGGCGCCACCTTCGCGACCCTGACGCTGTACAGCTCCGGCGTCAGCAGCGCCGTCATCTTCGGGGCGGCGCGGATCGACGTGTATTCGGTGGCCACACTTACCGCGAGCGACTTCATCTTCAGCTGACGGCGGGGGCGATCCGCCCCCTGTTCGCTCGCTGACGGACGATATCGGTTTCCCGTGGCCCAGAAGGTCCAGTGGGCCACTGGCCGGCGAAAGGCGGAGCCGGCTGGAGAATGGCCGCCTGCTCGGCGACGTAGTGTTCAAGGGGGTCGCGGCGTTGGCCGGCGCAACAACCTCGTGCCGGGTGAGGTGGGAGCAGATGACCATCGCCTGCTGGAGAAGGGGCTGGACGTCGGGGTGGGGCGCCGCCATGCCTCTTCCACTGAAATCCAGTCTTTTTTCAGACTATCAAGATTGGACCAGACATGAAAGATATTGTTCAGATCTTCAAAGATTTCTTTGCCGCTCTAAAAGATGCGGCATTAGTCATGGCCATCCTCGCGATAGTAATTTTCCCTACCACGGTGAAAGAGTACTTGTATAATAAAATCGGATTTACATCACTGATGACGCCGTTAGGGCCATTGCCGCTCCAGGTGAGGGACGACGGGCTGGCGACCATAAATTTACTGGAACGGGTAAGACAGGAATTGCCCCCCAACGACCCGGTCAACGCGTCTTTGAACGCTGTCATGCTGCGCCTGCAGAGCTCTACTGGGAGGGCGCAACAGATAGTCGCGGATGTGCAGCCCACGCAAAGCCGACTTCAAGGGTGGATTTACCTCGGAACCGTGGATCCGCAGCAAACTGCCTTCAAGCCCGGGACGTCCAATCGAGGCTCGACGCCCACCACGCAAACTCCGTTCGACCAGATCAGGGTTGGCGCGGAAGTCACACTGATCACCGATGTCAACCTACGCGGCTCCGAGCCGCTCGACGCCGGCGACTTACCGCCCGTCATCGGTATCGCTCGCTACGGCACCCGTGTGCGCATTCTTCAAATCTCGTCGCGTCGGGCGATCGAGCCGGGCGGAGCGGATTACCCCGGTTATCGCATTTACGGCCGCATAGATTTGCTGGTAAAAAACTAATTAAGAGAAGAGCTGGTATGC
>CAXTJY010000227.1:0-2176 GCA_964244395.1 uncultured Rhodovarius sp. | reverse complement strand
CTAAACACTTGCCAAGCCGCCTTCTTCAATGGTGGAAGATGTCGGGCTCCTCATAGCCCAGCAGGTCCAGCCGGCCACGCGCCGGCAGGAAGCGGAAGCATTCTTCCGCCAGCTCCAGCCTACCCTCGCGCCGCAGCAGCGCCTCCAGCCTCGCCCATAGCGCATGCAGATGCAGCACGTCGGAGGCGGCATAGACCTGCTGTTCGGGCGTCAGCTCGGGGGCGCCCCAATCGGAGGTCTGCTGCTGCTTGCTGATCTCGACGCCGAGCAGTTCCTTGCAAAGGTCCTTCAGCCCATGCCGCTCGGTAAAGGTGCGGACCAGCTTGGCGGCGATCTTGGTGCATTTCACCGGCGATACGTCGATGCCGAGGCCTCGGTGCAGCGCGGCCACGTCGAAGCGGGCGAAGTGGAACAGTTTGGTGGTGGCCGGGTCGGTCAGCAGGGCGTTGAGGTTGGGAGCGTCGAAACCGCGCCCGCCCAGGGCCTTGGGGATGAACTGGACGAGGTGGACGATGCCGCCACCGTCGGAGAGCTGCACCAGGCACAGCCGGTCGCGGCGCGGGTCGAGGCCCATCGTCTCGGTGTCCACCGCGACGACCGGGCCGAAGGCCAGGCCGTCCGGCAGGTCGTGGCGGTGTAAGTGGATGGTCACGCCGTTCTGGAAGATGGTGGTCATGCGCGCTGCTAAGCGGCCCGCGGGAACTGCGCAATGTCGGGGCGGGAGAAATGCCCAGGAAAGGACTCGAACCTTCACAACCTTGCGATCGCTGGCACCTGAAGCCAGTGCGTCTACCAATTCCGCCACCTGGGCACGGTGGGTGGAAGCGGCTGATAGAAGTGGACGAAGATGCCGTCAACCCCATGACCGCGGTTGTCGCCTGGCGCCCGGCCCCATATGGAGAAGCCGTTCAGCGGACAGGATTTTCGGGATGGCCAAGGTTGCCACGGTTTTCGGCGGTGCCGGCTTCATCGGCCGCTATGTGGTGCAGCGGCTGGCGCGGCAGGGGTGGCAAATCCGGGTCGCCGGTGCCAACCCGGCCGGCGTGCGGGCGGTGCAGACCAGCGGGCGGGTGGGCCAGATCGTGGCGCTGCGGGCCGATGTGACGGATGAGGCGGCGGTGGCGCGCGCGGTGGCGGGTGCGTCGCTGGTGGTGAATTTGGTGGGCATCCTGGCCGAGAAGCAGTCGGGTGGTTTCCACGCCATTCAGGCCGAGGGGGCGGGGCGCGTGGCCCGGCTGGCCGCGGCGGCAGGCGCGGAAAGGCTGGTGCACATTTCGGCCATCGGTGCGGACCCGGCCAGCGAGAGCCAGTATGCCCGCAGCAAGGGCGAGGGCGAGGCGGCGGTCCTGGCGGCCTTCCCGGGCGCCACCATCCTGCGGCCGTCGATCCTGTTTGGCGCCGAGGACCATTTCTTCAACATGTTCGCGGGGATGGCGCGGCTGTTGCCGGTCATGCCGGTGCTGTGCGGCGATACCCGCTTCCAGCCGGTATGGGTGGGCGATGTGGCCGATGCGGTGCTGGCGGCGGCGACACAGGACGCTGTGGCGGGCCGCGTCTTCGAGTTGGGCGGGCCACGGGTCATCAGTTTCCGCGACATCCTGCGCTACATCCTGGAAGTGACGGGGCGGCAGCGATGGCTGTTCGAGGTGCCGCTGGGCCTGGCGCGGTGGCAGGCCCGGGTGGCGGAGAAGCTGCCAGGCAAGCCATTCACCCAGGACCAGCTGCTGCTGTTGCAGAAGGACAATGTGGTGGCGCCGGGCGCGCTGACGCTCGAAGCTTTGGGGATCGAGGCGCGGCCGATCGAAGCGGTGGTACCTGGCTACCTGTCCCGCTTTCGCGCCGGGGGCGGCCGGCCGCATTAGGCCGAAGTGGCCTTAATTTACTGGAAAGCTGGTTTGTTGCGAGGGGTTCTCACTCGAAAGGCGGGATTTTAGGTAAGTAAGATTGTCCTATTGGCGTGATCGGCCCTTTTCAGGTCGAAAGCTTGCTGGTAATGGCGATCATCACCCCCCGATGATGGAAACGCCTCGCGATGGCCGAAAAAATGCTGCAATTCGTTCGACTGGCGCAGCAGACGCCGCCTAAGCGCGAGGCCGAGGCGCGCCGCACCGACTTCCAGGAAATCTACGCCCGCTTTCAGCCTGCCGATGCGGGCGCCCAGGCCAGCCGCTGCAGC
>CAXTJY010000226.1:5504-6654 GCA_964244395.1 uncultured Rhodovarius sp. | reverse complement strand
GCACCCGCGCGCAGCACTGGGAACAGCGCGTAGAGGATCGCGGACTTGTGGTCGTGATATTCGATCTCGGCCTCGGCCAACGCGGTTTTCTCGGTCGGGCTCCACATCACAGGCCGCAGGCCGCGATACAGCGACCCGTTCATCAAAAACCGCCCGATCTCCCCCGCGATTACCGCCTCGGATTTGAAATCCATGGTGGCGTAGCGGCCTTGCCAATCCCCCTCCACACCCAGCCGCTTAAATTCCTCGCGCTGGAACTCCAGCCACTTCGCCGCATAGGCGCGGCATTCGGCGCGGAACTCCAGGACCGGCACGTCGTCCTTGTTCTTCTTCGCCGCGCGATATTCCTCTTCGACCTTCCACTCGATCGGCAGGCCGTGGCAGTCCCAGCCCGGAATATAGTCGGCGTTGAACCCAGCCATCTGCGCGGCGCGGTTCACCACATCCTTCAGAATCTTGTTCAGCGCGTGGCCGATATGCAGCGGGCCGTTCGCATAGGGCGGTCCGTCATGCAGCACGAAGGTCGGTCGGTCCTTGGCGGCCTCGCGCAGCCGCTCATACAGGCCCATGGCCTGCCAGCGGGCGAGCATCGCCGGCTCGCGCTTCGGCAGGTCGCCGCGCATCGGGAAGGGCGTGTTGGGCAGGAAGACCGTGCTGCGATAATCGCGGGTCTCGGACATGTCGTTCATGGATGTGTTCCTGGGCACGAGGCCCGGTGGCGTGCGGCTCTGACCCGGCCTTCAGAAGGCCGGGCGAAGAATTCGAGCGGGCGCACGCCGTATCATGCGATGAGATATGCGGGGCACTGCCAGATGGGTCAAGCCGCCAGCGCGTGCAGGATACGCACCCAGGAGCGAATGCCCTGGTGGAAGCTGCGGTAATCGTACTTCTCGTTCGGGCTGTGGACCCTGTCGTCATCCAGTCCGAAGCCGGCCAGGATCACGTCCATCCCCAACGCCGTCTGGAATGTGTGCGCGACGGGGATGGAACCGCCGCCGCCGACGAAGAACGCGGGCTTGCCCCACTCGTCGCTCAACGCCTGGCGCGCGGCGGCGAATTCAGGCCGCCCCGTGGGAAAGGTCGTTGCGGGCGCGCCGCCATGCGGGATGAACTCGGCGCGGCAATCCGCCGGCAAGCGCGCCTGGACATG
>CAXTJY010000226.1:2116-5494 GCA_964244395.1 uncultured Rhodovarius sp. | reverse complement strand
GGGCGCGCCAGGCGGCCCGTACCTTCTCCGGTTCCTGCTGATAGACCAGCCGGAACGACACCTTCGCCTGCGCCTCGGCCGGGATCACCGTCTTGAACCCATCGCCCTGGTAGCCACCGCCCATGCCGTTGATCTCGGCCGTCGGGCGGGACCACAGCATCTCCAGCACGGAACGGCCGCGCTCGCCGGCGGGCACGGACAGGCCGACGCCGCCCAGGAATTCGGCGGCGTCGAAGGGCAGTTGGCCCCAATCCGGACCGGCTTCCGGCACGCCGTCGTAGAAGCCCGGCAACGTCACCCGGCCATCGTCATCGTGCAGATCGGCCAGGATGCGGACCAGCACCCGGTTGGGGTTGGCCGCCGCCGAACCATACATGCCTGAATGCAGGTCCCGGTTGGCGGCATGAATCACCACCTCCTCGCCGCACAGGCCGCGCAGCATGGTGGTGATGGCGGGCGTGCCGGGGTCCCACATACCGGTGTCGCAGACCAGGCCGATATCCGCTCGCAGGGCTTCCATATTCGCCGCGATGAAGGGCGGCAGGCTGGCACCGCCGGATTCCTCCTCGCCCTCCAGCAGGATGGTCACGGGGATGGGCAGGCGGCCGGTCACCGCCTTCCAGGCGCGGCAGGCCTCGACGAAGGTCATCACCTGGCCCTTGTCGTCGGCCGCACCCCGCCCGGTGATCATGCGGCTGCCATCAGGGCGGGCGACCAGGCGGGGCTCGAAGGGGTCGTGCTCCCACAGGCTCAGCGGATCGACCGGCTGCACGTCATAATGGCCGTAGAACAGGGCGGAGCGGCCAGTCGCCGTACGGTCATGCGCCATGACGATGGGGTGGCCGGGGGTGGCGTGCGCCGCAGCCTCGAAGCCCAGCCCGGCCAGGTCCGCCACATGCCAATCCGCCGCCTTCCGGCACTCACCGGCAAAGGCCGGATCGGTCGAGATCGAACGGATGCGCAGCAGGGCAAACAGTCGCTCCGTGGCCGCGTCCATCTGCGCATCGACATGCGCCAGCACCCTGTCCAGTTCGTTCATGCCGCCAACTCCGTCACAGCAGCCGCCACCGAAAGCGAGGCGGTCAGCCCCGGGCTTTCGATGCCGAACAGGTTGATCAGGCACGCCTGGCCATGCGCGGCCGGCCCCTGGATGGTGAAATCCTGGCTGGCCACCGCGGGCGGCACGATCTTGGGGCGGATGCCGGAATAGCCCGGCATCAGCGAATTGTCCGGCAGGCCCGGCCAGTAGCGGCGGATCGATTCGTAGAAGCCTTCGCAGCGGGCCGGGTTCACCTCGTAGTCGATCTCCTCGATCCACTCGACATCAGGGCCGAAGCGCGCCTGGCCGCCCAAATCGATGGTAAGATGGGTGCCAAGCCCGCCGGCGACCGGGACTGGGTAGATGAGCCGGGAGAACGGGTTCTTCGCCCCCGTCAGCGAGAAGTAGTTGCCCTTGGCGTAATAGGCCCGCGGCGTGAGCTGGCTCGGCATGCCCGCCAGCCTCGCGGCCAGCTTCGGCGCGTGCAGGCCGGCGGAGTTTACCAGCAGCCGCGCCCGCAAGGTCATGGGGTCGGCGCCGCCGACGTCGATCTCCGCCCCCGCATCGGTCAGCCGGCCGCCCAGAACGGGGGCGTGAAAGACGCAGATGGCACCGGCATTCTCGGCATCGCCCTGCAAGGCCAGCATGTAGGCGTGGCTGTCGATGATGCCGGTGCTGGGGCTCAGCAGGGCAGCGGTGCAGGCCAGGGCCGGCTCCATCGCCACCGCCTCCTCGCGGCTCAGCAACGTCAGGTCCGGCACGCCATTCGCCGCGGCCCGCGCCTGAATCGAAGCAAGCCGCCCGGCCTCCTCCTCATTCGTCGCCACGATCAGCTTGGTGCAGCGCGAATACGGCACGCCGCGCTCGTCGCAATAGGCGTACAGCGCCTGCTTGCCGGCCACGCAGTGCTTCGCCATCAGGCTGCCGACGGGGTAATAGATGCCGGCGTGGATCACCTCGGAGTTGCGGGAGCTCGTCTCGGTGCCGATGCCCTCGGCGGCCTCCAGCAGCATCACCTCGCGCCCCGCCAGTGCCAGCGCCCGGGCCACCGCCAGCCCGACCACGCCGGCGCCCACCACCACGACATCGACATCTTCCATGCGTCGGTTTTAACCGCGACACTGCCGCCGCAACAGGGGAGCCGGACATGGCATTCATCGGCCAATCGATCCGGCGCTTCGAGGATGCCCGTTTCCTCACGGGGCAGGGCCGTTATGTGACCGACATCGGCATGCCGGGCGCGCTGCACATGGCGGTGGTGCGCAGCCCGCACCCCCATGCGCTGGTGTTGGGGATCGACACGTCGGCCACCGATGCCTTCGTGCTGACGGGGTCCGACCTGGCCCAACATGGCATCGGCCCGCTGCCCTGCGAGTCCCGGATTGGCGTGCCTATCATGATGGTCGGCCGGCCGGTGCTGGCGGGGGATCGGGTGCGCCATGTCGGCCAGGCCGTCGCCTTCGTGGTGGCGGCGACGGCCGAGGCGGCGCGTGATGCGGCCGAGGCGGTGCAGGTCGAATATGATTCCCTGCCCGCCAATGTCGACCCGCATGCCGCGCTGACGGCGCCCGAGCTTCATGAGATTGCCCCGGGCAACCTTGTCTTCGACTGGCAGAAGGGCGACGCCGCCGCTGCCGACGCTGCCTTGTCGCGCGCCGCGCATGTCACCCGCCTGGCCATCGCCAATCCGCGCATCACCTGCGCCCCCATCGAGCCGCGGGCTGCCATCGCCACCCCCGCGGGCCAGCTGATTTGCAATGGCCAGTCCGTGCACGCCATGCGCCGGCAGATCGCTCAATCCATGGGTGTGGCGGAAGATTCGCTGCATCTGGTGGTGCCGGATGTCGGCGGCGGCTTTGGCGTCAAGAACGTGCCGTTCCCTGAACATGTCGGACTGCTGCTGGCCGCCCGGCTGCTGGACCGCCCGGTGCGCTGGGTGGCCGATCAGGGCGACGACTTCGCCGCCTCCTGCCACGGCCGCGGCCTGTTCAGCCAGGCCGCGCTGGCGCTGGATGCGGCTGGCCGCTTCCTGTCCCTGCAAGTGGAGGCGGTGGCCGAAATGGGCGCCTACCTGTCCGCCGGTGGGCCGGCCTGCGCCACCAACTCCCCCGGCACGGCATTCGGTGGCGCGTACGACATCCCCGCCATCCATGCCCGGGTTCGCGGGGTGTACACCAACGTTGCCCCTTGCGAGGCCTATCGCGGTGCCGGCAAGCCGGAAGCGAACCACCTTACCGAAATGCTGATCGAGGCCGCGGCACGCGAGCACGGCTTCGACGCCGGTGCGCTGCGCGCCCGCAACCTGAACATGGCCACGCTGAAGGTCAACGACAAGCGTG
>CAXTJY010000226.1:0-2106 GCA_964244395.1 uncultured Rhodovarius sp. | reverse complement strand
TCGCCGACGGCCAGTTCCCGAAGAACCTCGCGGCGGCCGAGCTGCTGGCCGACCGTGCCGGCTTCGCCGCCCGCCGCGCCGAGGCCAAGGCCAGGGGCCGGCTACGCGGCCTTGGCCTGGCCTGCTTCATGGAGACGGCGCGCGGCGGCTTCGGCGAATGGGCGCGGGTGCGGCTGGGCGCGGACGGCCGCGTCGAGCTGGCGATCGGCACGCACTCTAACGGCCAGGGGCATGAGACCACCTTCCCGCAGATCGCCGCCGACCACCTAGGCCTGCCGCTGGAGGCCTTCACCCACATCCAGGGCGACACGGCGCTGGTCGCCAAGGGCAACGGCCATGGCGGCGCCCGCAGCCTGCACCAAGGCGGCCGCGCCCTGGTCGAGGCGATGGACGCCCTGCTGGAACAGGCCCGGCCCGTCGCCGCCAGGCTGTTGCAGGCCGAGACCGTGATATTCGATGCTGGCCAGTTCCGCGCCCCCTCTGGCGCCACCGTGGCACTGGCCGCGCTGGGCCCGCTGGAGGCGGAAGCGGAGCATGACAGCGACCTGTGCACCTTTCCGCACGGCGCCCAGATTGCCGAAGTGGAGATAGACGCGGAAACCGGCGAGACCACGCTCTGCCGCTACGTTGCCTGCGACGATTACGGCACCATCGTGAACCCCATGTTGACCATCGGCCAGGTCCAGGGTGGCCTGGCGCAGGGCATCGGCCAGGCACTGCTGGAGCGCATCGCCTACGATCCAGACGGCCAACTGCTGAGCGCCACTTTCATGGATTACACCATGCCGCGCGCATCGGACCTGCCCGATCTCGACGTGCGACTCCAGCCGGGCTCACCCGCCAGCGTAAATCCCCTGGGCGTGAAGGGGGTGGGTCAGGCGGGGTGTATCGCCGCACCGCAGACCATCATGGCGGCGGTCATGGACGCGCTGGATGGCGGTAGGGTGGAAATGCCGGCGACGGCGGAAGCTGTGTGGCGCGCCGTCGCCGCAAAGTGATTGTGCCTTCGCCCATGGGGCGCCGGCTTGGGCCGGCTGCTTTTGGCACCGCGGCGATTCCGTTGGGCGCCAAATCTTAAAAAGGATCGGCCCGATCCTGGCGCAACAGCAGCCGAAAGGCACCCGCCTGCCGATCATGCCCCGTCACCGCATCGGCCAACGCGTCCAGCCACCCGGAAAACCAGGCTTTTCCCCAATCGCCGGTATGCGCCATCGGGTTCTCCAATACCGACATCCCCTCGGCAAAGGCGTGGCGGCCCGCCACATAGGCGTCATCCGTCACGAACAGGTCCTGCGGGTCGACATCCTCGGGCATGGCAGGCTTGTGGCACGGCGGAACGGCAGCCGTCACGCCCCCGCCCGCTTGACGACAAGCTGGCAACGCTGGGCAAGGTCATGCCATAAATTCCGCGTGACCACCCGCGCCCGCCGTATCGCGCTGCTGCTGCCTGCCTTCGGCATCGCGTTGAGCGTCGCCGCGGGGATCTGGTGGGCCACCGCGCGCTGGGTGCAGCGCGAGGAGCGCTCCGCCGCCGTCATCGCGTTGGCGCGCGCAAACTTGGGTGCAGAAACGCTGGAGCAGCAATTGCTGCGCCTGCTCGACCAGGTCGAACAACTGCACGAACTGATGGTGACCCGGCAACGGCTCATCGAGGCCGGCGACCAGGCGGGGCAGCTGGCGTTGGAGGGACAGGTCGCTTCCCTGGCGCGCCGGCGGGACGGCGACGTCAATCAGGTCACCCTGACCGGTACGGACGGCGTCATCCGCTGGATGGCAGTGCCGGGCACGGCCAATGTCTTCGAGGGCGACCAGGACCATTTCCGCATCCCGCGCGCCGGCCTGGCCGACATCCATGTGTCGGATCAGGTTCAGAGCCGGATGACCGGGCGCTGGGTCATCATGCTGTCGCGCGCCCTGCGCGACCGGGCCGGCGAGGTCATCGGCGTCGTCTCGGTGGCGGTGGACCCGCAGGCGCTGTCACGCCGCTTTGCCGATGTCGGCATCGGGGTGAACGGCATTGCCTTGCTGCTGCGGCGGGACGGCAACATCCTGGCCCATTCGCGCGACGAGCAGGCGGGGCTGGCGCAGCGCGTGCCGCCTGCCCAT
>CAXTJY010000225.1:0-6661 GCA_964244395.1 uncultured Rhodovarius sp. | reverse complement strand
GGTGCCGCCGGCCCGGTTCGGGTCGCCCAGCGGCGCCACCGCCTGCGCACCGGCCTCAGCCTCTGTCGCGTCGCCCGCGCGATTGGTGGCACGGCCGCCGCCCACTGCGCGGTTGGGTGCCGCCGGCTGCGCCGTCGAGCCGAAGCCGACGAGCCCGCCGGGTTGGGTGGGGACTATGCCGCCGGTCGTGGTTTGCGCCCAAACAGGGGCCGTCAGCGCCAGCAGCGCCAGCAGCGCTACTCCAGCGCGACCGCCCAGCGATCGTCGCGCCGGTGTCGCTACCCTATCAAAGCGCATGTTCCTCAACTCCCGCGACCCCAGCGCGACCGGAAAACGGTCGTCGCAATGCACCATCAGGCCGCATGCTCTTTGACGCCTGCGACCATCAACCAGACCAGCCCATACAACACCGAGAGGCCGACGAACACATACAGCACGGAGGAGAAACGGCGCGGATAGCGGTAGTGCTCGGCCAAATTCGGCTCGACCACCCGCTGCAGATAGAGCTGTTGCCGCTGCGCATCGGCCAGCGCGCGTTCGAGGCTGGCGGTGGCGGAGGTAAGCTGCCGGCCGCCGAATTCGGCTTCCATCCGCAGCCGCTCATAGGCTGCGATCTGCGTGGTGAAGCCCTCGGTCGCGCCGGTGGCGGTGCTGCGTCGCCGCTCCTCGCCGATCTGCGTCTGCAACGCCTGGATACGGCTTTGCAGATTCTGCACCTGCGGGTTGTTCGGCCGGGCGAAGGCTGTGAGCGCCTGCAATTCGCTGCGCGTCGTCGCCAGCTGGTTCTCCAGCCGGCCGATGGTCTCGACCGCGATGGTGGCGGAGCGCGACGGGTCCAGCGCGCGCTCCCGCTCGCGGAACTCAGAGATCGCCTGGGTCGCGGCCGCGATCCGTTCCTCCGCCCGGGCGACCTCCCGTCGGGAGCCTTCCACCGTGTCCTGCGCGATGCGCTGGTTCAGCCGGTTCACCAGCGCCTCGCCCTGGGACAGCAAGGCACGGTTGACCTCCAGGCTGTCCTGCGGCCGGAAGCTGCGCACCCGCAGATCGGTGATGCCGCTGGTGCTGTCGATCGTGGCGGTGACCATGCTGCGGTAATAATCCAGCAGCCGCTCGCTGGGCGGGCTACCGTACCACATTCGGGCCCACAGATCCGCCTCCGGCCGCCGGAAGATGCCAACGATATCGAGCTGCTGCCGCAGCGCGTTGATGGCGTCATGGCTCATCAGGTATTCGCGCACCGCCAGCGCGTCTTCGGACGCGGATTTGAAGCCGGCGTTGTTCAGCGCCTCGCCCAGGATGGATTGGGAAGATTGCTGCCGGGCGCGCACCAGAAAGCGGCTTTCGGAGACGAATTGAGGCGCCGCGATGCCGAAGAAATACAGCGCGGCCAACATCGTCGGCGCCAGCACCCCCCAAAAATACGGCCGACGGGTGAAGAAATTCCCCACCTTCTGCCGCGTGCTCGGCGGCGCCCGGCCGATCCCGCCGAAGCCAGGCAGCGCAAGCGGCCCGCCGGCGGCGCCCCGCGTCGCGGGCGTCGTCGACGGGCTCAGCGCCTCATAGGGCGTGGTAGGTGGCGATAGCCTGGTCCAGATCTTCATGGAAGGTCAGCCTTCCCTCGTGCAAGATGGCGGCGGTGGTGCAGAAGGCACGCAGCAATTCGCCCTGGTGGGACACCATCAGCAGGGCGCTGCGCTTGCGGCGCTCCTCCAGCATGATGCGGCAGCGTTCGGTGAAGCGGGCGTCGCCCACAGCGATCACCTCGTCCACCAGGTAGCAGTCGAAGTCGATGGCCATGCTCAGGCCAAAGGCGAGCCGGCTGCTCATGCCGGAGGAATAGGTCTTCACCGGCAGGCGGAAATACTCGCCCAGCTCGGCAAATTCCTCGACGAAGCTTTCCACCCAGCCGGTCGGCTTGCCGTAGATCCGCGCGATGAAGCGGCAATTGTCCGCCCCCGTAATCGAGCCATGCACCGCGCCGCCGAAGCCGAGCGGCCAGGATACGCTCATGGAACGGATAATCTCGCCCCCGGTCGGCGGCTCGATGCCCGCCATCATGCGGATCAGCGTCGATTTCCCGGCGCCGTTGCGGCCCAGGATGCCGACCGCGTCGCCACGCATGAACGTGGCGTTCAGCCCCTTCAGCACATGCTTGTGCCGGCCATGCGTGTCGTAGCTCTTCCACAGGTTGCGCAGTTCCAGCATGGGTTCCGATCGACCAGTTGCGCCGCATCAGGTGAATTCGATGCGGCGCTTCGCCACGCTCAACGCCAGCATTCCCAGAAGGTTTGTTGCGCCGCACCATCCCAGGATATAGGCAATGTCGTAGTGGTAGGGAACCACGTCGCCGAACTGGCCCTCGCGGATGATCTCGAACATGTGGATGGTCGGGATCATCAACATCCATTCCTGCGCCTCGGTGGGGAACCACCACACCATGTAGAACGCGCCGGTCAGCGGGATCGTCAGGTAGGTCATCGGGTGCACCACCCGATCCACCGTTTCCACGCCGAACATGGTGGCAGCCACGATCATCAGGGAAATGCCGTGGCAGAACACGGTGATCATGATGATGCCGACGGCGATCCAGACCAGATCGACCGGCCACACGTCGCGCACCGCGCCGATCAGCCCCAGCATCACCAAAATCGCCAGCATCACCGCGGCGCAATCCAGCAGGTTGCGCGCGGTCATCACGTCCATGAAGGTCACCTGCCGGTGGTAGAAAATGGGCGCGTTTGCCATCAGCGCGGTGGCGGAGCGGTTGAGGATGGACCGGAACAGGTAATAGGGCGTGTAGCCGACGATGTAGAACGACATGATGTCGATGCCGCCGGGCAGGCCGTGGCCGGAGATGTAATGCACCATCGCGATGCAGCCACCCAGGATCATCGGCTCGAAGAACATCCACAGGTAGCCCATGTGGTGGCGGCCGAAGCGGGTGTGGATCTCGCGCATCATCACCGCGCCCAGCACCACCATCTGCACCCGGAACCCCTCGATGAGGCGGTTCGGCGCGGCAGGACGGGCGCCCAGCACATGCGGCAGGTCATGCCCCAGCGCGGGCGGCCGCAAGGCGGGCGGGTTCGCCCCCAGCTCGCCAGGCCGCATCCCGTCCACCGCTAGCGCGCCGCGCCGCGCAGCAGGGGCGGCGCCACCTGAAAGCCGTTGGCGTCGCCGCAAACCAGCTGCGCCCGTTCGCCCATCCCGCTGCCGAACACGATTTCCCGGCATTGCCGGCCGCTGGCGGAATTATAGGCCCGCACCACCCGGGCACGCTCGACCGCGCCGCCGGCCACCGCCACGCTGCCCTCGGTGCCGGGGCTGCTGGCCAGGGCGAACTGCGACAGCGGGTCGAGCGAGCTCACCGGCGGCGGCGGGGCGCTGCCCACGGGCGGCGGCACCAGGGGCGACGACAGGCCGGAGACGAAGCCGGACACGTCGGGCAGGTAGTCTGCGCAGCCGGCCAGGGGCGCGACCGATCCAAGCACCAGCAACACGCAGCTCATCCGAAACGCCATCAAGCCTTCACCTCGTTCTGAGCGGGCTGGTTTCGCCCGCCTGGGCCTTATAGACCGTTAGCGTGGAAGTCACGACATGAAGAAGCCGCCGCTCTGGCTGCCGCCCGAATGGCGTGCGGCGTGCCCGCATGTGGCGTCGTTCTTTCCGGATTTCACCCTGGTGGATGATGCCGCGGGGGCCGCGCGGCTGGAGAGGTGGGAGGAAGGCGACTGGGTGGTCCCGGCTTTCAACGGCCGGCGGATACCGCTGGCTATGGTGGCGCGCGGGTTGGCGCCGCTGGCGGCGGCGGGCGCGGCGCCTTTCGCTGCGGCCGAGGTGGCGGCGACCTGGCAGCGGGCGTTCGGCGTTGCGGCGCCCGCCCAGCTGCTGGCCGATCTGGCTTGGACGCGTTTCGCCGATCCGTTCACCGGCCGCCCCGGCACCGCGCTGGATGCTGTCGCGCTGCTGGCGTTGTGGCGTCGGGCGGAGACGGAGAACCGGCGGATTTCCGCCTTCCTCGGCATGGCGGGTTGGAAGCGCGCCGCCATCGCCACCGCCTTCGGCCATGGCGCCGGGCACGCCCCCTTCGCCAAAAACCCGGCCGAGGCACTGGCCACGCCCGGCATCATCCTGGCCTGGGCCTCCAGCGTGCCGCCGGCGCTGGACGCCATGGCGCGCGTCTGGCGGGTGGAGGACGGCTTCATCCGCTCCATCGGGCTGGGGGTGAATTTCGCACCCGCCGCGTCGCTGGCAGTCGATGCCGAGGGCATCCACTACGACCCGTCGCGGCCGTCCGGGCTCGAACGCATTCTGGCCGAGACGGATTTCACCCCACTCCTGCCCCGGGCATCGGCGCTGCGGCAGGCGATCGCGGACCGCAACATCACCAAATACAATCTGGGAGGTGCGGCCGGGCTGCCCGCCACGCCGGGGCGCCGGCGCGTGCTGGTGGTCGGGCAGGTCGAGGACGATGCGTCCATCCGCAAGGGCGCCGGCGCGGTGAAGACCAATGCGGCGCTGCTGGCGGCGGCCCGCGCCGCGGAGCCGGACGCCTTTATCATCTACAAGCCGCACCCGGATGTGCAGACCGGCTATCGCCGCGGCTACCTGCCGCCGCGCGACGCCCGGCGCTGGGCCGATCTGGCGTTGAAGGGCGGCAATATCGGCACGCTGATCGGCCAGGTCGATCGGCTGCACACCATCACCAGCCTGGCGGGGTTCGAGGCGCTGCTGCGCGGCGTGGCGGTCACTTGCTGGGGCATGCCGTTTTACGCCGGCTGGGGGCTGACGGATGACCGGGAGCCACCGCCCCGCCGCGGCCGGCCGCTGAGCCTGAACGAATTGGTGGCCGGCTGCCTCATCCTCTACCCGCGCTATCAGGACCCGGTGACGCTGCTTCCCTGCCCGCCCGAGGTGCTGCTGGACCGGCTGGCCGAACCCGCGCTGTGGCCGCTGCTGAGCCCGGCCCGGCGCGGCTATGTGCTGTGGTGGAAGCTTCAGGGGCAGTTGTTGCGGGCAGCCCGGCATTGGGGGCTCTGGCAGCGATGAGGCACGTGGTGATCTCCGGCGCCTCACGTGGGCTGGGCGCGACGTTGGCACTGCGCTGGGCGGGCCCGGGGGTGACGCTGGGGCTGATCGGGCGCGACCCGGCGGCGCTGCGCGCCACGGCCGCGGCGTGCGAGGCGACGGGTGCGACGGTCACCATAGCCGTGCTGGATGTGCGCGACGCCGCAACCCTGGCCCCGCAATTGCTCGCCTGGGACGATGCCCTGCCCATCGACCTGCTCGTCGCCAATGCCGGGGTGACCGGTGGAACGACGCCGCAAGGCGGGCTGGAGGGGCCGGACAGCGTCGGGCGCGTGCTGGCCATCAACCTGCAGGGCGCGATCAACTTGGTGGAGCCCCTGCTGCCGCGCCTGCTCGCCCGGCGCGGCGGGCATGTGGTGCTGGTCAGCTCGGTCGCCGCCTTTCGCGGCCTACCGGACAGCCCGGCCTACTGCGCCTCGAAGGCCGGGCTGTGGGCGTATGGCGAGAGCCTGCGGGCTTATCTGGGCCCGCGCGGGGTGCGGCTGACCAACGTGGCGCCTGGCTTCTTCGAAAGCGCGATGAGTGCGCGGTTCAGCGGCGCGCATCCCTTGAAGCTGACCGTGGAAGCGGCGGCGGGGCGCATCGTCGCGGCCGTGGCGGCGGGCCGGGGGCGCTGCATCTTCCCGCGCCGGCTCGGCTACGTGCTGCGGCTGCTGGAATTGCTCCCGGCACCGTTGGCGGACCGGGCGACGCGGCTGTTCCGGTTCACGATCGCGCCGTAGGACGGGGCATTCGCCCTCGCGCAAACAGTGCGACTCAGCGCCCCGGGCTGGCGACGCCGCCTACGCTCACGTCCCGGCCTTCGGCCAGCGCCCTGAGCTCCGCCCGCAGCGCTCGCAACTCAGCCAGGATCTCGTCCTGCTGGCGCTGTTCGCGGTCATGCTCCAGCTGTTCGAGCGCGGAGGCCGGTTCCTCCTCGCGCAGCGTCTGGATGCTGTCCACGATCACGCCGATGAACAGGTTCAGCACGACGAAGGTGGAGACGACGATGAAGGGCAGGAAGAACAGCATGGCGTAGGGCTGCAGTTCTATCGCCGGCTTCACGATGTTGGCCCAGTCGTCCAGCGTCATCAGCTGGAACAGGGTGAACAGGCTGGCGCCCAGGGTGCCGAACTGCTCGGCCATGCCGTCGCCGAACAGTTTGGTGGCCATGACGGCGAAGACGTAGAAGATCAGGCTCATCAGCAGCACGATGCTGCCCATGCCGGGCAGCGCGGCCAGCATCGCCTCCACCACCCGGCGCAGCGACGGCACGACGGAAATCAGCCGCAGCACGCGCAGCACCCGCAAGGCGCGCAGCACCGCGAGTGGCCCGGAAGACGGCACCCAAGCGATGGCGACGACGGCCAGGTCGAACAGCCCCCAGGGGTCGCGGAAGAAACGGCCGCGGAAGGCGTAGATGCGCAAGGCGAGCTCGGCGGTGAACAGCAGCAACAGGGCGTCGTCCAACAGGTTCAGCACGCCGCCGAACGCCGCCATCACGCTGTCCGAGGTTTCCAGCCCGAGCGTTACCGCATTGAGCAGGATGAGGCCGATGACCACGCGTTGGAATGGCGCGGAGAGGACCAGCTGC
>CAXTJY010000224.1:0-6674 GCA_964244395.1 uncultured Rhodovarius sp. | reverse complement strand
GTGTGATCGGTGGTTTCGGCGGCGGGCGGGGCGGCGCCCTGGCCAATGGCGGCGATGCTTTCACCGCGGATGGCGACGTAGCCGCGCTCCAGAACGCCCTCGGGCAGCACCACATCACCCTTGATCACCCGGTCGAACTGCATGCGCGTCCCTCTTTGCTGCGAGGGCAGAAAGACACGGGGCCGCGCGGCTGACAATCAGACGGCGGCGAGGATGTCGGTGGCGGCAAAGTCGTCGCCTTTGAAGAGCAGGGGCACGCCAAGCGTGTTGGCCAGGGCGTAGGCGGCGCAGTCGGCGAGGTCGAGGCGGGCGCGGGGGTGGATGCCCTTGCCGTAGCGGGCGTAGGCGGCGGTGGCGGCTGCCGACTGAACGGCGTCGAACACCTTGGTCTGGATGCCAATCAGATCAATCAGCGCGGTCGCTTCCCCGACGCCCCCTGCGCCCCTCGGGCCAAGCATCACAACGCTCAACTCGAACCGGTTGACCTCAGACATGAGCACAGTCCCGGCCCGCGACAGCAAGTCTTCAAAGTCCTGGGCCTCCGGCTCGACCAGCAGGATGGCGACCAACGCCGACGTATTGACGACGACGATGCTCACTCCCACAGACTGTCCCGCAACTCCTTCAACGGCCGATCATCCAGCACTGGCAGTGCGGCGACCCGAGCCTGGATCCGCCGGATCTCCTCCGGATCGAACCGCCGCCGCGGCGCTTCCCCGAGCAGCCTTCGCACCAGCCCATCCGGCGTCTCGCCCCGGCGGCTGGCATGCTCCTCGATCAGCTTCTCGGTCTCATTCGTCAGGATGCCCATGGCCGCATTCTAACACCCGCGCCGCACCACTTCCACGCTCACGAAACCGCCGCTACAGCAATGACCATACGCGACGAGGAAACGCCCCATGATCATGCACGACGTCAAGGTCCACCCCTCCAAAGCGCTGCTGAAGCGCGAGGACCAGTTGGCCTGGAAGATGGCCGGCGTGGCCACTGACAAGGTTGCGGTCCAGAAGGACGTGGCCGGCATGATCATCAACCGCGTTATCGACAACGCCGCCGTCGCCATCGCGTCCGTCAACCGCAAGCCCGTCATCTCCGCCCGCGGCATGGCGCTGGGCCACGCCAAGAAGGCCGGCGGCGCCTCCGTATTCGGCATGCCCACCAGCGCGACTGTCAGCCCCGAATGGGCCGCCTGGGCCAACGGCACCGCGGTGCGCGAGCTGGACATGCACGACACCTTCCTCGCCGCCGACTACTCCCACCCCGGCGACAACATCCCGCCGATCCTGGCCGTTGCGCAGGCCATGGGCCGTTCGGGGAAGGACTTCCTGCGCGGCGCCGCCACCGGCTACGAGCTGCATATCGACCTCGTCCGCGCCATTTGCCTGCATGAGCACCGCGTCGACCACATCGCGCATCTCTGCCCCGCCGCGGCCGCCGGCATCGGCACGCTGCTGGGCCTGAAGCAGGAGGTGGTCTTCCAGTCCATCCAGCAGGCGCTGCACACGTCGGTGTCTTTCCGCCAGTCCCGCAAGGGCGAGATCTCTTCATGGAAGGCTTACGCCCCCGCCCATGCCGGCAAACTGGCCATCGAGGCGGTGGATCGCTGCATGCGCGGCGAGGGCGCCCCAAGCCCGATCTATGAGGGCGAGGACAGCGTCATCGGCTGGGTGCTGTCAGGCCGCACCCAGGCCGACAGCCAGGGCCGCAAGACGGTGTTCGACCCGGTCTACTACCAGGTGCCGCTGCCCGCCCCTGGCGAGGCCAAGCGCGCCATCCTGGACAGCTACACCAAGGAGCACAGCGCCGAGTACCAGTCGCAGGCGCTGATCGACCTGGCCTTCCGCATGCGTGAGTCGATCACCGACATGGCGGCGATCGAGAAGATCATCATCCACACCAGCCACCACACCCACTACGTCATCGGCACCGGCGCGCAGGACCCGCAGAAGATGGACCCCAAGGCGAGCCGCGAGACGCTCGACCACTCCATCATGTACATTTTCGCCGTCGCTTTGCAGGACGGTCGTTGGCACCACGTTGACAGCTACGCGCCGAAGCGCGCGGGGCGCCGCGACACGCTGGCGCTCTGGCACAAGATAGAAACCTCCGAGGCGCCGGAATGGACGGAGCGCTACCACTCGCGCGACCATGAGACCCTGGCCTTCGGTGGGCGGGTCGAGATCGTGATGAAGGATGGCAGCAGGCTGGTGGACGAGATGGCGGTGGCCAATGCTCACCCGCGCGGTGCCAGGCCCTTTGCGCGGGATCAATACATCAACAAGTTCCGGATCATGACCGACGGCATCATCACGCCAAAGGAGTCAGCGCGCTTCCTGGAAGCCGCCCAGAACCTGGCCTCGCTGGCCGCCGGCGACCTGGGCCAGCTCAATGTATCCTTGCCCAAGGGCGCGCTGATCGAGGCAAAGCCAGGGATCTTTTAGCCGCGGATGCAGGGCAGACGAAGCATCGGCGGGCCGGCGGGCTCGGCCCGCCTGGCAACCAGGCGGCCGGCCGGCCGAGGTGCCACGGCACGGGCGGCCGGGCGACGAGGGCTGGCCACACGAATGATCTCCGGCGGCCCCGTCATCTCCGGCTCTTCCTGAAAAGCGAAGCGCAGCATGTCGGGAAGCGCCGCCTCGCCTACGCAGAAGATCTGTGCCGCCGGCAGCTCCGGCACCGCCTCGAATTCCGCCACATCGTCGGCCCATGCCGCACGTCCCAGCAGCAGGCTGATCACCAACATCAGGGTCGAGACAGTGAGGCGCATGGTGGGGGGACTCCAACGGCTTGCACACACAACGCTAGGATCGAATGGTAAGTTTCTGACAAACGTTGCTGTATATGTTCGTGATCAATGCTGCCTATGGATGCACCGAATACGCCCGGCAGAATGTTTCAGCTGCCGCCGCTGCGTTCTGCCGGATGGCCGCCGCTCCGGGCTTCTCCAGGCCCAGATTGGCCCGTAGCCACAACTCCCCCCGCAGCATGGCGTGAAACTCCATCGCTGCCCGCTGCGGGTCCGCGCCACCGTCCATCCGGCCCAGCCGCTGCTCCTCCGCCAGCCATTCGGCCAGCGCCGCCTTGGCCTGTGCCGGCCCGGCGGCGTGAAAGGCCTGCGCCAGCCCTGGCGCCCGCGCCGCCTCGGTCAGCACAGTGCGGAACACCGCCAGCGACGCGGGTGACAGCAGCAGCGTCAGCGCCGCCACGCCAAACCGGGTCAGCCCTTCCTGCAGCGACCGGCCGTGCCCTGCCTCCGCCGTCGCCTCCCGCGCCATGGCGGCGCACTGCCTGCCGATCACGGCGGCGAACAGCGCGTCCTTGCCGGCGAAGTAGGCGTAGAGCGTGGCCTTGGAGATGCCGGCGCCGCGCGCCACCGCATCCATGCTGACCCCGGCATAGCCCTCGGCCAGGAACAGTGCTGCCGCGGCATCCAGCGTGGCATCCACCTTGGACTGGCGGCGGGGGAAGGTCTGACTCATCCGCTTCCTTGAAAACTGAACCGTTCAGTTCATATCACTTGGGCCGTCGGCATCGTCGCCGCAACCCGAAGATGAAATGAACGGTTTGGTTTCCATGCCCGACTCGCTGCCCCCCGAAAAACCGGCGCAGATCCCGCCGCAGATCACCGCGCCCGGGCGGCCCCAAAGGGCCTGGCTGAAGCCTGTGCTGATCGCCGCCGCCGTCGTGCTGTTGCTGGCGAGCGCTGGTAGTTGGTGGTGGCTGCGGCGTGGCCTCGTCACCACCGACAACGCCTATCTCGCCGGCGACATTGCGCCCTTGAGCGCCCGCATCGAGGGCGACGTCGAGGCCATCCTGGTGGAGGACAATGCCGGGGTGCGCGCCGGCCAGCCGCTTATTCGCCTGGTGGCCGCCGATTGGCAGGCCCGGCGGGACCTCGCCGCCGCCCAACTGGCGGAGGCGCGGGCCAGCCGTGAGGCCTACACCGCCCAGCGTGCCCAGGCGCAGGCGTCGCTGGATGCCGCCGCGGCGGCCGTGCCGCAGGCCGAGGCCGGGCTGGTGCTGGCGCGGCAGGAGAGCAATCGCTTCGGCGCGCTGGCCAACACCGGCGTCGGCTCGCGCGAGCGGGCGGAGCAGACCATGGCCACCATGCGCCAGTCGGAGGCCTCGCTGCTGGCCGCACAGGCCAACCGCGCCGCCGCGGCCGCCGCATTGCCGGTGCTGGCGGCGCAGCAGCTCAGCGCGGATGCGCGCATCACCCAGGCCACGGCCAATCTGGCGCTGGCTGAGAACAACCTGTCCTACACCATCATCGCCGCACCCTTCGACGGCATCGTCTCCAACCGCGCCGCGCAGCTCGGCCAGCATGTGCGGGCAGGCCAGGCGCTGATCGCGGTGGCGCCGCCCCCGGCCCGGCAGTGGGTGGTCGCCAACTTCAAGGAGACGCAGCTGGCCACGCTGCGCCCCGGGCAGCCGGCGCGGGTGGTGCTCGATGTCACCGGCGATACAATCCGCGGCCATGTGCACAGCTTCGCCGGCGCCACCGGCGCGCTGTTCAGCCTGCTGCCGCCAGAGAACGCCACCGGCAATTTCACCCGCATCGTGCAGCGCGTGCCGGTGCGGATCGCGCTGGACGAGGCGCCCGTGATGCTGCGGCCGGGCCTGTCGGCGACGGTGACGGTGGACACGAATCCTCCTCGATGAGCGATCCCACCCCCGGTGGCCCGCGCCGCAACCTGGCCTTCTTCGCCATGGTGCTGGGCATGTTCATGGCGGTGCTGGACATCCAGATCGTCTCCGCCTCGATCGCGGACATTCAGGCCGGCCTCGCGGCCTCACCGGACGAAGCCAGCTGGGTGCAGACGAGCTACCTGATCGCCGAGATCGTCATGATCCCGCTCTCGGGCTTCCTGTCGCGGCTGCTGTCCACGCGCGGGCTGTTCACCATCTCGGCCATCGGCTTCACGGTGTTCTCGCTGTGCTGCGCGCTGTCCACTTCGCTGCCGATGATGATCGCCTTCCGGGCGGCGCAGGGGTTTCTGGGCGGCGCGATGATCCCCACCGTCTTCGCCTCGTCCTTCCTGCTGTTCCCAGGCGCCGCGCGGGTGCGCGCCACCGTCATCATCGGCCTCACCGCCACCTTGGCGCCCACGCTCGGGCCCACCCTGGGCGGCTACCTCACCGACTACTTCTCCTGGCACGCGCTGTTCCTGATCAACGTGCCCGTGGGAATATTCATAGCCACCACGGTGTGGCTGACGCTCGATCTCGACAAGCCGGATTTCAAGCTGTTCCGGCATTTCGACTGGTGGGGGCTGATCTTCCTGGCCGTCTTCCTGGGCAGCCTGGAATACGTGCTGGAGGAGGGTGCCCGCTGGCAGTGGCTGCAGGACGAAACGGTGGCGAGCTTCGCCGTGGCGGCGGCCATCGGCGGCGTATTGTTCTTCTGGCGGGCGCTCACGGCGGCCGAGCCCATCGTCGAACTGCGCGCCTTCGCCGACCGGAATTTCGCCATCGGCAGCCTGTTCAGCTTCATCTTGGGCGTGGCGCTGTATGGCAGCGTGTATCTCATTCCGCTCTTCCTGGGCGTGGTGCGCGGCTACGACTCCCTGCAGATCGGCGAGACGATGTTCGTCACCGGCCTTGGGATGTTCATGACTTCGCCCATCGTTGGTGTGCTGTCCCGCAAGGTCGATCTGCGCATCCTGGTCGCCGTCGGTCTGTCCTGCACCGGCGTGGCGATGTGGCTGACCGCGCGGCTGACCAGCCAGTCTGCTCTGCCCGAGCTGTGGTTCCCCCTGCTGCTGCGCGGCGTGGGCATGATGTGCGTGATGGTGCCCGTCACCACGCTGGCGCTGGGCACCCTGGCGCCGGACGTCATCAAGAACGCCGCCGGCTTGTTCAACCTGACGCGCAACATGGGCGGCGCCTTCAGCCTGGCGCTGATCAACACCATCGTCATCGATCGCGGCGCGGCGCACCGGCTGCATCTGGCCGAGCAGCTCGGCACCGGCAGCAACGGCGCCGTCGCGGCCTATGAGAACATGCAGGCCGCGGTGACAGACCGCATTGCCAACGGAGCGCCGCCCGAGCTGGTGGCACTTCGCCGCATGGCACAGCTGGTGGCGCGGGAAGGCGCGGTCCTGGCCTACAACGACGCGCTGCTGGTGGTGGCCGGCTTCTTCGTCTGCGCCCTGCCGCTGGTGCTGCTGCTGCGGGCGCCCAAGGCCCCGCCGCCGGGCGCCGGCGCCCACTGATTGCCCTGGCTGCGCGGCAGCTTAAGCTGCACCGCACAAGACAGTTTGTGAGGGAAAGCCGTGAGCGAAGCCATCGACGTCCGTAAGGGCCTGGTCGGCGTGTATGCCGATGATTCATCCGTCTCCAAGGTGATGCCGGAGACCAACAGCCTGACCTATCGCGGCTATGCGGTGCAGGATCTGTGCGAGGAATCCAACTTCGACGAAGTCGCCTATCTGCTGTGGAATGGTGAGCTGCCCAACGCCACGCAGCTCGCCGCCTTTCAGGCCGAGGAGCGGGCGAACCGCGCGCTGAGCCCCGCCCTGCTTCGGGTGCTGCGCGAGTTCCCCAAGGACGCGCATCCGATGGACATGATCCGCACCGCGATCTCCTTCATGGGGTTGGAGGATGCGGAGACCGCCGACGTGTCGGATGCCGCGCAACGGCGCAAGGCGATGCGCATCTTCGCCAAGGCGCCC
>CAXTJY010000223.1:0-6682 GCA_964244395.1 uncultured Rhodovarius sp. | reverse complement strand
TCATGCAGGCGGCGCTCGACGTTCTCCACCACCACGATGGCGTCGTCGACGACGATGCCCACCGCCAGCACCAGCCCGAACAAGGTCAGCACATTCAGGTTGAAGCCCAGCGCCACCATGACGCCGAAAGTGCCGATCAGCGACACCGGGATTGCCAGGATGGGGATCAGCGCGGCGCGCCAGTTCTGCAGGAACACCAGCACCACCAGCACCACCAGCGCCACCGCCTCCGCCATCGTGTGCACCAGCTGGTTCACGCTCTCCGACACGAAGCGCGTGGGGTCATAGGCGATCTCCGCCTTGATGCCGGCCGGAAAGTCACGGCTGATGCGGGCCAGAGCGGTGCGGATCTGGTTGGCCGTGGCCAGCGAGTTGGAGCCCGGCCGCTGGGTGATGGCCAGCGCCACGGCCGGCCGGCCCTGCAAGGTGGAATTCGTGCTGTAGGAGGCCGCACCCAACTCCACCCGCCCGACATCGCGCAGCCGCAGCAACTGCCCCTGGGCGCCGGCGCGCAGCACGATGTTCTCGAACTCCGCGGGCTGCGAGAGCCGGCCGCGGAACGTCACGCTGTGCTGGAAGGCCTGGTCGATCACCGGCGGCTCCGCCAGCTGGCCGCCGGCGATCTGCGCATTGTGCGACTGCACGGCGGTGACAATGTCCTCGGCCGTTACACCGGCAAAGGCCATCCGCGTGGGGTCGAGCCAGATGCGCATGGCGTAGTCGCGCGCGCCCTGCATGTCGATGTCGCCGATGCCGTCGATGCGCAACAACTCGTCCCGCACCTGGCGCAGCGCGTAGTTGGAGACGTAGAGCTGGTCGAAACTCTGGTCCGGGCTGCTGAGGTAGATGATCATCAGCCGGTCGGTCGCGACCTTGCGGGTGATGGTGCCGAAGCGTCTGACCTCCTCCGGCAGCCGCGGCGTGGCTGTGGCGACCGCGGCCTGCACCAGCACCTGGGCGCGATCCGGGTCGGTGCCCAGCCGGAAGGTGACGGTGAGCACCATGCGGCCATCGGCGGTGCTTTGGCTGGACATGTAGAGCATGCCCTCGGTGCCGTTCACCTCCTGCTCAATGGGCGTCGCCACCGTATCCGCCACCACCTGCGCCGAGGCGCCAGCATAGGTGGTGCTGACCACCACGGTGGGCGGCGCGACGTTGGGATACTCCGAGACCGGCAGCACCAGCAGCGCCAGCCCGCCCACGATCAGCAGCACCAGCGAGCAGACGGAGGCCAGCACCGGCTGGCGTACGGCCAGCCCCCCAAGCCCGCCGCGATGCGGTTCCGGCGGCCCCGAAGCTATCCCGCTCAAGGCTGCGCGGCCGGGGACATGGCAGGCGCCCGCTCCGGCGTCACCGGCCTGCCGGCGCGGATGCGCGACAGGCCGTTCACCACCACCTCATCCCCTGGCCCCAGCCCGTCGCGGATCACCCGCATGTCCTCGTGCAGCGAGCCAAGCCGCACCTCGCGCATCCGAACCTGGTTGTTCTCGCCCAGCACATAGACGATGCGGCGGGACTGATCGGTCGCGACGGCAGAATCCGGCACCAGCAACGCCTGGTACGGCAGCGTGCTCAGCAGCCTGATCCGGGCGAAGGTACCGGGCTGGAACACTTGGTTCGGGTTGGCGAAGCGCGCCCGCAGCCGCAGCGTGCCGGTGCCCAGATCAGCCTCGTTGTCCACGAAGACGACCTGGCCGTTATGGGGAAACCCCTCCTCGTCCCCCAGCGCCAGGCGCACCGGGTTGGCGGTGTCGCGCGAGCTGGGGCGCTCGCCGGATTGCGCCATGCGGGCATAACGCAGCCCGGTGGCCTGATCGATGTCGAAGCTGGCATCGATCGGGTCGATGGAGACGACGGTGGCGAGGAGTGTGGAAGCACCGTCCTGGCCGCCGGTGACGAGATTGCCCGGCGTGACGAGGTGTCGGCCGATCCGCCCCGTCAGCGGCGAGCGGATCGTGGTGAATTCCAGGTCCAGCCTGGCGCGACGCAGCTGCGCCTCGGCTTCCGCCACCTGGGCGCGGCCGCCCTCCACGGCCTGGTTACGCTGTTCGAGGTTGGATTCGGAGGCGGCGCGGGCGCGCAGCAGCGACATCACCCGCTCCAGCTCGCGGTCGGCCAGTGTGGCGCGGGAGCGGGCCTCCGCCAGTCGGCCCTCGGCGGCGGCGACGGCGGCCTCGAAAGGGCGGGGGTCGATGCGGAACAGCAGGTCGCCCTGCCGAACGATCTGCCCATCCGAGAAGTGGAACGAGTTGAGGTAGCCGGAGACGCGGGCGCGCAATTCGACGCGCTCGACGGCGACGAAGCGGGCAGTGAACTCGTCCCACTCCGTCACCTCGCGCTGCACCGGGCGGGCGACCGTGACCCGCGGTGGTTCAGGTGGGGCTTCGGTCGTTTCGGCCTCGCCGCATGCGAAGAGCGGCAGCAAGGCTATGCAGACCAGGCCCAGCCGTTTGACCATGCGGTGGCCACCGGCGAATCGTGGGACGGATGCCGTGCCTGCCTGCACGGGGAGAGCCACGCGCCGCCTCATCCCGCGGCCCCTCTCAAAGACATTCTGATGGGCCGACGGAAACGCAAAGCATGGACGTAACGTAAGGATGCAGGCCCCCTCATGCCAGGGGCTCATGCGGGATTCGCGGGCGGGCCGGGTTTCCGCCCAATTTGCACCGGGCGGGGGCCGGCGCGGGTCGGCCCGATGCGGCCTGAAGACAAGGCTGACAGCGTTTGACCCCAGCTTCGGCCGGCTCATGCTGGACAAGCCGCCGCCGATGCGGCCTGTTTCCGCCATGAACCGCGCCATCGCCGAACGCCTCCAGGCCTTCCAATCCCGCTTCGGGCTGCGGGTGCCCATCCTGCAGGCGCCGATGGCCAGCGCCTGCCCGCCCGCCCTGGCAGCCGCCGTGGCCAACGCCGGGGGCCTGGGCGGCTGCGGCGCGTTGCAGATGAAGCCCGACGCCATCCAGGCCTGGGTGGATGAGGTGCGGGCCGCCACCAATGGCAGCTTCCAGCTCAATGTGTGGATCCCCGACCCGCCGCCGGTGCGCGACGCCGCGCGTGAAGCCGCAATGAGCGACTTCCTGGGCCAGTGGGGCCCGCCGGTGCCGGCCGGCGCGGGTGACATCGCCCTGCCCGATTTTACGGCGCAGTGCGAGGCGTTGCTGGCGGCGCGCCCCGCGGTGATCAGCTCCATCATGGGGCTGTTCCCGGAGGAATTCGTCGCGCGGATGAAGGCCGCCGGCATCGCCTGGTTCGCCACCATCACCTCGGTGGCCGAGGCCCGGGCAGCGGCGGCGGCCGGCGCCGACGCGCTGATCGTGCAAGGGATGGAAGCTGGCGGCCATCGCGGCCGGTTCGACAATGTGAACGCCGAGGCGACGATGGTGGGCGGCATGGCGCTGATCCCCACGGTGGCCGATGCGTGTGATCTGCCGCTGATCGCCACCGGCGGCATCGCGGATGGGCGGGGCGTTGCGGCGGCGTTCATGCTGGGCGCCTCGGCGGTGCAGATCGGCACCGCCTTCCTGCGCTGCCCGGAGACCAGGCTGGCACCGGCCTGGGCCGATGCGCTGGGCCGCACCGCGCCGGAGGAGACGATGGTGACGCGGGCGCTGACCGGCCGCGCGGCGCGCAGCATCGCCACCGACTACGTGCGCGCGGCGGCGGGCGCGCCGGTGGCGCCCTACCCCGTGCAGCGCGGCCTGACGGCGGCGATGCGCGAGGCGGCGGTGCGCGACAACGACGTGCAGCGGATGCAGGCCTGGGCGGGCCAGGCGGCGTCACTGGCGCGGGTCGAGCCTGCGGGAGAAGTGGTCGAGCGGGTCTGGCAGGAGACGGTGGCCTTGCTGGGCTGACGCCTACGGCCTCCCGGCATCATCCTCCGCATCCATCAGGATCGCGACCAGCAGGGCGGGCTCGTCGCCCAGATTGACCCAGGCATGGTTGGTGCCGCGCTGGATCACGGTGTCGAACGGCTCCAGGTCACGCTGGTCGTCATCGAGCAGCAGCCGCACCCGGCCGCGCAGCAGGATGATGTAGTCCGTCGTTCGCGACTTGTGCATGGCGGGGTGGCGCGTGGTGTCCACCCGGACGTGCGGCGCCTGCATCGCGGCGAAGGTGGCGGCCGCCCGGGCCTCGGCCTCGGCCGGCGTGACGCTGCCGGGGGCGGGTGCGACCCCAACCTGGAAGAAGCGGAATACGGTGCCGCCTTCGGGTGGCTCCAGCCGCACCGGGCGGTCGGCGGCGTCGGCGTTGCCGGCGTTGGAAGGCGGCGCGCCGTCGGTGATCCATAAGTTGGTCAGGGCGCTCGCTGGTCCGAACGGCAGGACATGCGGGCTGGCGGCATCGATCAGCACACGCGAGCGACCATCGGTGTCGTCGGTGGTGACGATGCGGCGGACCGGGATGAGATCGGCGGCCATCAGAACTCCAGCAAATTATCGCGGAACTGCGCGTGCCCATACTCCTTCCGCACCAGCCCCCGCGCCTGCAACGCCGGGACCAGCCCATCGGTGATCTCGGCGATGATGCGGCGGCTGGTATCGTTGGTGGTGATCAGGAAGCCATCGCCGCCGACCTCCTGCATCACCTCGGCCATGCGGGCCGACACCGTGTCCGGGCTGCCGACCAGCTCGACCGAGCCGTTGTTGCCGCGGTAGCTCAGCATCGCCTCGCGCAGCGTCTTCCGACCGGTGACTTTCTTGAAGTCGTCCAGCGTCTGCTGGTGGCCGTTGGTGTTGAGGTCCAGCTCGGCCACCGGCGTGTCGAGGTCGTATTCGGCGAAATTGATGTTGGTGATCTTACCGAAGAAGGCCAGCAGTTCCGGCACCCGTTCGGCGGCGCGGGCCATCTTCTGGGCGTGGCGCAGCTGGGCTTCCGCATCCGTCTCGCCAATGGTGGGGGAGACGAGGAAGAGCACCTTGATGACGTCGGGATCGCGCCCCTGCTCGACGGCCGACGCGCGCAAAGCGTCGCGATAGGCCTTCATGCCGGCGGTGCCCTTCACCGAGGCGACGACAGTGTCGGCATGCAGCGCCGCAAACGCCTTGCCGCGGGGCGAGCCGCCGGCCTGGGCGATCACCGGCCGGCCCTGCGGGCAGGGGCCGGAATTCAGTGGACCGCGCGATTTGTACCAGCGGCCCTCGAAATCCACCTGGCGCACCTTGGAGGGGTCCACCAGCACGCCGCTTGCGCCGTCGGCGATGATCGCATCCGGATCCCAGGAATCCCAGAGCGCGTTGACGCAGGCCATGTATTCGTCGGCCATGTCGTAGCGCAGATCGTGCTCGGGCATGCCGGGCATGCCGTAGTTCATCGCCGCGAAATCACTGCTGCCGGTGACCATGTTCCAGCCGATCCGCCCGGCGGAGACCTGGTCCAGCGTCGCGATCAGCCGGGCCAGCAGGTAGGGCGGGTAGGCGAACGTCGAGAGGGTGGGGACGATGCCCAGGCGCTGCGTCTGCGCCGCCATCAGCGTGGCCATCACCGAAGGGTCTTGCCGGGGGGTGGAGAGGCCGCCCTTCAGGTAAATGTCGCGGCTGTTGCCATAGCTTTCGCCGACATAGGAGCTGTCCTCGATCAGCAGGTAGTCGAAGCGGGCGTGCTCCAGCGCCTTGGCAATGTCGACGAAGAAGGTGGCGTCGCGCCAGTCGCGGCCGATGGCCCCGGTGAAGGGCTCGCCCCAGGCCTGGACGGAACTGCCCTGGAGGAACCAGCCGAGATGGAAGGGTTTGCTTGACATGGGTTCGAGCCAAGCATGCTGCGCTGCGGTAGGCAACGCGCCAGCCTGCCCCAGCAAGCCATGCCATCGATGATCCGCACCCGGCCGGCAGCCGGGACGCCGCGCGCTACGTGGCGACGCCGACCCGGTACACCAGCTCGGCCACCTGCCGGCCCGCATCGTCGCGTCGCAGCGCCTCCACCATCGCAACCACCTGCGCGTGATCCTCGCGCAGCGTCAGCGTCGGCGCATGGAAGGCTTCGGGAAGGGCGAGCAGAGGCGACGCTCCTGGCGCACGCGAAATGGCGACGATCCGCTCCTCTTCACTGGTTTCGCCGGCCGGCCCGCGCAGCCGCAGGCGAAGGTCCGAGCCCCTGCCCGGCAGGCTCAGCTCGGTCCCCGCTGCCAGGACTCCCGTCTGCCGCAGGTTGGGAAACAGGACGTCGACCATGCCACCCTGGCCGAGCGCCAGGACGGTCAGCTCGGCAGGCCCTTCGGACCGCAGATGCAGCGTCAGGCGTTCGCCGGCCAGGTAGGCGCGCCGGTCGGACAGCAGGGTGAGCGATGGCCGCTCCGGCGCCGTCGGCCGCAGCCATTCCAGCAGCCGGCCGCTGGCCGAAGGCCGGGCGCGCGTCCGTTCCGACCGGTACGGCAGGCCGAAATGCCGCAGCCGCAATTCGGGCTGGGCGCGCGCCAGGCGCGCCAGGGCTTCCGGCAGCAGCCGGTTGGCGTCGGCGGGGCTGGCGGCGCCGGCCAGGGCAGCATGCAACCCGTCCCTTTCCGGACGGGTGAAAGCGCGGCTCGATCCGATGATGAAGACGATGGCGTCACCGGACGGTTCGCCGATCCGCAGGACAAACCGGTCCAGGCCCGGCCTGGGGAACAGGACCGGCGTGCCGGCCCGCATGGCGGCCCCGGTTTCCGGCAGGCCCGGCCCCTGGCCGGCCAGGCCGTCGGCGCGGCGTT
>CAXTJY010000222.1:0-6689 GCA_964244395.1 uncultured Rhodovarius sp. | reverse complement strand
ATCTTCGACACCTCCGGCAGAAGCATGGCCCCCTGGCCGGCCGGCGGTTTGCGGCCGGGGGGCGGCGCGGGCTCCGAATGCGCCGTCAGCACCACGGTCGCGGACAGTACGCCCTCCAGCATCGCCAACGCCGCCTCAGCTGCGGCGCGCATCGGCTCCATGCTCCGTGCCTGGTCGCGTGGCACCGAGAGGGTGACCTGCACCAGCCCGTCGCGTGCCTGCACCGCCTCGATCCGCGCCGGGGCGGCGACGATGTTGCCAAGTGCAACCCGGATGGCTGGCTCGTCGCTCATGGATTGCAATTCCTTCACGTCCGGACGATATGGCTGAGGTGTGGCTCCGGTGCGCCACGCGACGGTTGCGACCCCTGGCCGCTTCCGCCCATATGGCCGGGCCGAACGGCGCGCGCACCCCCCCTTGCGGTGGGCCTCGCGCACGGCACATCAGTCAGAGCAGCGGAGTTTGCGGCACAGATGGCTTGGAACAATGGCGGGCCGAGCCCCTGGGGCAACCCGCGACCGGGCGGGCAACCGCCGCAAGGCGGGCCGGGTGGCCCGTGGGGCAGCCCACCCCCGGGCGGCGGTGGCGGCCCCGGTGGTTCCGGCCGTGGCCCGGACATCGAGGAGATGATCCGCCAGGCGCAGGACACGCTGCGGCGCTGGCTGCCGCGCGGCGGCGCCGGCGGGTCGGGCCTCGCACTTCTGGCCGTGCTCGCCGTGGGAATCTGGGCGGCGTGGTCGAGCACCTACCGGGTGCAGCAGGATGAGCTGGGCATCGTCATGCGGTTCGGCGCCTATCATAGGCAGCTCCCGCCCGGCCTGAACTTCGCCTTTCCCTGGCCGATCGAGACGGTGACGACCCCCCGCGTCACCCGCATCAACCGCGTCGATGTCGGGTTCCGCGCCGCACCGGAGCTGGTGCCAGGCGTGCGGCCCATCCCGCAGCGCGACATGCTGCCGGAATCGCTGATGCTGACGGGTGACGAGAACATCATCGATATCGACTTCGCCGTGTTCTGGCAGATTCGTGACGCCGGCGACTTCCTGTTCAACACCCGCAATCCGGAGGAGACGGTGAAGTCGGCCGCCGAATCGGTGATGCGCGAAGTGATCGGCCGAACCCGCATCCAGGCGGCGCTGACCGATGCCCGCACCCAGATCGAGCAGGACGTGCTGCGCGGCACCCAGGCCATCCTCAACCAATACGCAGCCGGCATCGAGATTACCCAGGTGCAGATGCAGAAGGTCGATCCCCCGGCGGCCGTCGTTGACGCCTTCCGCGACGTGCAGCGCGCCAATGCGGACCGCGAGCGAGTCAGCAACGAGGCCGAAAGCTACCGCAACGACATCATCCCCCGCGCCCGCGGCCAGGCCGAGCAGATGGTGGCCGAGGCGCAAGGCTTTCGCGACAGCCAGACCGCCCGCGCCCGCGGCGAGGCCGGCCGCTTCACCTCCGTCCTCACCGCCTACAACCAGGCGCAGGACGTGACGATGCGCCGTATCTATCTGGAAACCATGGAGGACATCCTGCGCCGCAACCCGATGGTATTGGTCGATGACCGCCTGCAGGGCCTGGTGCCTTACCTCCAGTTGAATGAGGGCCAGCAGGCGCGGCCGCGCACGCCACAGGCCCCGCCGCAGGTCATCAACCCGCCGCCTGCGCAGCCGCAGCGTGGAGGCGGCCGATGAACCGCGCCCTCAGCGCCCTCATCGGGCTGGCCGTCCTGCTGATCTTCGCCGCCGCGTCGTTGTTCACGGTGAACCAGACGCAGCAGGTGATCATCACCCAGTTCGGCGAATACGTCCGCACCATCCAGGCGCCCGGCCTGCATGTGAAGTTGCCCTTCATCCAGAGCGTGACGGCCTTCGACCGGCGCCTGCTGGACTACGACGCGCCGGGTGAGGAGATGATCCTGGGCGACCAGCGCCGCCTGATCGTGGACAGCTTTACGAGGTTTCGCATCACCAACCCGCTGCTCTTCTTCCAGACGGTAGGCGCGGCGGAGCAGGGCATCCGGGCGCGGCTGGCGCCCATTGTCTCCTCATCCCTGCGGCGCGTGCTGGCCGGCGAGCCGCTGCTGTCGATCCTGAGCACGGATCGCGCCCGGATCATGGGCGAAATCCGGCGCCAGGTGAACGAGGAGGCGCGGCGTTTCGGCGTCGAGGTGGTGGATGTGCGCATTCGCCGTGCCGACTTCCCGGAGGAAAACACGCAGGCCATCCTGGCGCGCATGCAGTCGGAGCGTGAGCGCGTCGCCCGCGAAGCCCGGGCCGAGGGTGCCGAGGTGGCGGCGCGGGTGCGCGCCAATGCCGAGCGGGACCGCACCGTGCTGCTGGCCGAGGCAGAAGCCAACGCGCAAATCCTGCGCGGCACCGGCGAGCAGGAAGCCATCCGCATCTTCGCCGAAGCCTTCAACCGCGACCCGGCATTCTACCAGTTCTGGCGCACCGGCGACACCACCATGGTGCTGGCCCCGGGCAGCGACTTCTTCCGCTACTTCCGTGACATGCCGCATCCGGGAGGCGCCGCAGCGCCGCCGGCCAGGGCGCCTGCGGCCTCGACGCCCGCGCCTGCCGTACCTCCACCCAGCCCGGCGGCTGACTGATCGCATCGCGGTGCGGCAACCGCCAGGGTGCGGGGCGGTTGTGCGAGGAGGTGTTCGGGCGCGGCCGTTACAATTCGCGCCCTGCCGTCGCGCATTGGTCATCGCCGAGGCCGGCCACTGCTGTATTGTAACCGTCATCAGCCGGCGCTTGGCTGGCTTCGAGAGGTGAACATGCGTCTCCCCATCGCCCTTCTGACGGCCAGCCTGGCGCTGCCCGTGCTGTCTCCCCAAGGTTTTGCCCAGCCGCTGCCGCCGGTGGTGGCGCCGGCGCCCGGCGCCGCGCCCACGGCTGCGCCCATCGCGCCGCCTTTCGCCCAGCCCAACAGTTTCGCCCCGCTGGCGCGGGTGCTGCTGCCTGCGGTGGTGAACATCTCCTCGACCATCGGCGGCGCCCCGGCGCGGGCCGAAGCGCGACCGGACGCCCCGGATGCGCCGCAGGCCCCGCCGGGCAGCCCGTTCGAGGAGTTCTTCCGCGACTTCTTCAATCGCAACCGGCCAGGTCCAGGCCAGCCCCCGGGCGCCGAGCGCGATCAGCCCCCGGGCCCTCCTGGCGGTCCCGGCGGCCCTGGCGGCCGGCGCGGCCAGTCGCTCGGCTCCGGCTTCATCATCGACCCCTCGGGCATCGTGGTGACCAACAACCACGTCATCGATGGCGCGACCGAGATCAACGTGATCCTGGCCGACAACACTACTCTGCGCGCCGAACTGCTGGGCACCGACCCGCGCACCGATCTGGCCGTACTGCGGGTGCGGCATTCGGCGCCGTTGCCCTTCGTGCCCTGGGGGAACAGTGATACGGCCGAGGTGGGCGACTGGGTGCTGGCCATCGGCAACCCCTTCGGCCTGGGCGGCACCGTGACCACGGGCATCGTCTCGGCCCGTGGCCGTGACATCCGGCAGGGACCGTTCGACGACTTCATCCAGACCGACGCGGCGATCAACCGCGGCAATTCCGGCGGCCCGCTGTTCAACATGCGGGGCGAGGTGGTGGGCATCAACACCGCCATCTACTCGCCCTCAGGGGGCTCCATCGGCATCGGCTTCTCCATCCCGTCCAACCTGGCCCGCGGCATCGCCATGCAATTGGCCGATGGCGGCCGGGTGCGGCGCGGTTGGCTGGGCGTGAACATCCAGCAGGTGACCGACGAGATCGCCGAAAGCCTGGCGCTGCGCGGCGGCGCCCGCGGCGCGCTGATCGCCCGCGCCCAGGAGGGAGCCCCGGCCGCAGCCGCCGGCATCCGCAACGGCGACGTGGTACTGCGCTTCAACAATCAGGACGTGCGGGACATGCGGGGGCTGCCACGCATCGTGGCCGACACCGCTGTGGGCACCCAGGTGCCGGTGGTGGTGTGGCGCGATGGCCATGAGGTGACGGTTCAGGTGACATTGGGCGAATTGCCGCCAGAGCAACAGCTCGCCTCCGCCAACCCGCAAGCACCCGCCCCCCAGGCGGGCCGCCCGGTGGACATCGCTGGGCTGGGGCTGCGCGTCGCCGCCATCACCCCCGAACTGCGCGAGCGCCTTCGCCTGCGGCCTGAACAGCGCGGCGTGGCCGTGGTGGAAGTCGCACCCAACTCGCCGTCGGCGGAGCGTGAACTGCGCCCCGGCGACCTGATCCTGGAAGTGCAGCAGGAACGCGTGAACACACCCCAGGAACTGAGCGAACGCGTGGACCGCCTGCGGCGTCAGGGCCGCGGCACCGCGCTGTTCCTTGTTGAAAGCCAGAACGGCCAGCGCTTCGTGCCGCTGCGGCTCACTCCGGCGCGGTAGCGTTGGCGAAACGGGGAAGGGCTTTGCCCTCTCCCGTATCCCCACCCACCAGGGCCGACCCGGCCCTGGACCGTGGATAGGTTGGGGTTTGCGGGGAGGGGGCTCGCGCGCCCGTTCCAACAAACCGTCAGCCACTTCCCCGCAACCCCCAACCTCCTGGGGCGCAGGGGGCTTTCGGCCCTTCCTGGGTGGGGTCCGGGGAGAGCAAAGCCCTCTTCAGGGTTACTCGCGCAACTGCGTCAGAACCGCCGCAGCAACCGTTCGATGTAGTCCAACTCGTCCCCGGGGCGTTCGCGTTCGGCGCCGCGGCGCCGCAGTTCTTCCTGGATGCGGCGGGTGCGAAGTTGTTCCGCTTCGTCGGGCACGCGGGTGTCGCTGCCCTGGTCGGCGTTGCCGGCGACGTCGCGTCGGTTACGACCCAGTGGGTCACGGCCGTCGCCGAGTTCGCGCCCCTCGCCTTCGCCCTCGCCGCCTTCCTCCGGATTGCCGGCCATGTCGGCGTCCTCAGGTTCGCCTTCGCCGTCACCTTGTTGCTGGCCGAACTGGCGTTGCAGCTGCTGCGCCATCTGCCGGCCGCCCTCGGTCAGGTGGCGCATGGCGCGCTGCTGTGGGTCCCGGGCGTCGCCGTTCTCGCCCAGCGCTTCCTGGGCTTCGCGCATGGCCTGATCGGCGCGGCCCAGGGCCTCGGGGATTTCGCCGGTCAGGTCGCCATATTGCTGCATCAGTTCGCCCAGCGCCCGGCGCAGGGCGCGTTGGCGCCGGGCGTCTGCCGCCTGGTCTTCGGGCGAAGCCTGGGGGGCCGGCTGGTTGCGTCTGATCTGGCTGCGGCGCTGTTCTTCGCTTTCCGCGCGACGCTGGGCGCGGTCCAGCATCTCGCCTTCCCGGCGCACCATATCCTGCACCACGCCCATTTGCTGCTGACCGCGTTGGCGCTGCTGCTGCCGTTCGGGGTTCTCCGCCCGCTGCTGACGGCCCTCCTGCAGCTGGCGTAGCATCTCCTCCAGCTCGGCCAGCTCGCGCTGCGCGTCCGGGATTCGATTCTCCCGCGTCTGTTCCTGCATGCGTTCGGTGCGGCGGTTGATGTCGCGCTGATCCGTGCGCTGCTGCGGCAACTCGGACAGGCTTTCGGCATTCTCCCGCTGCAGCCGTTCGTTCATGGCTTCGAGGTGACGCCGGATCGCCTCGCGCAGTTCCTGGATGCGGCGTTCCGCCTCCTGACGGGCCTCGGCGTTGTTTTCACGCTCCTGGTTCTGCCGTTCGGCGTTCTCCAGCGCCTCGCGCAGCGCCTGCTGGGCCTGGGCCAGGGCGCGCGCGGTACGGCCGTCGCGGCCTTCCTCCAGCGCCAGCGCCATGTCCCACAGCAATTCCTGGGTTTCGTCCACGGCGGCGGGGCGGCGCTCGAACAGACGGTTACGAGCGATTCGCAGCCCCAGCGCGGTGGTGGTGTCGTTCTCGAACGCGTCGGGGCTGCGGGCCAGTTCTTCCAGCGCGCGCTGCGCCGGCGCGCGGGCTTCCGGCGCCACCGACAGGTCCTTGCGGATCGTCACCAGCGCCTGCGCCACGGGGTGGGTGAAGCTGCGCTCCGGCAGAATCAGCTCGGCGGGTTCGGAGGCCCCTTCCTGCTCGGCGCCGTCGCGCGCCACCAGGCGCAGCCGCACTGGCAGCCCGGCCCAGGGGTGCGCCGAGAGGTCGGGCTGCGCCACGCCGCGGGCCTGGCGCGGCTTGCCGGGCGGCAGTGGGATATCCTGGCTCAGGGGCGGCGCGTCCGGCCGCGCCGTGAGAACAGCCTCGAAGCGCAGCTCCTGCACGCCCCAATCATCCTCTGCGCGCCAGGGCAGCCGGATCGCGAGGCCACGCTGGGCGCGGGCCGGCGCCTCGGGGAAGCTGACGCGGGGCGGTGCGTCGGCCTGCACCGCCAGGTTCCATTCCGCCAAGGCCTGGCCGTCCCGGCTCAGCCGCAGCCGGCCGGCCTGGGTCAGCGGCGCCTCGGCGGTGAAGCTGCTGGCGTCGATGGCGCGGAAAGGAATGGCACCGCCGGGGCCGACCAGGTCGGGTGCGGAGCCGGCGCGGCCGGAGACGGCGACGTGCAACTGACTGCCGTCCGGCACCGTGGCGCTGCCGCCCGCGGCCGCGAGGAAGATCGGCGGCGCGCCGGTATATGCAGGCGGCGTCACCCAGGCTTCGAGCCGCAGCACGGCCGGTGGCGGGGCGGCGGCGAAGCTGGGCACGAAGGCGCGCCACAGGCGGCTGGGTGCCGCCTCGCCGGCCACGCCCAGGGCGGCGATGAAGGCGATGCGCCGGCAACCTTGCGACA
>CAXTJY010000221.1:4416-6793 GCA_964244395.1 uncultured Rhodovarius sp. | reverse complement strand
GGGTGGAGGCGCGTTCGGCGGGGCTCATGCCGGCGAGCGGCTCATCGAGCAGCAGGACGTTGGGGCCGGTGGCCAGAGCCAGGCCGATCTCCAGGCGGCGCTTCTCGCCATAGGCCAGCAGGCCGGCGGGAATGTCGGCCCGCTCGCCCAGGTCCACGGTACCGAGCACGGCGTCCACCTGGCGTTCGACCTCGGGGATGCCGCATGCGGTTCGCAGCGCGTCGAGGCGGAATGGGCCGCGGCGCCGGGCCAGCGCGGCGAGGCGGAGGTTTTCGCGGACCGTGAGGTCGAGAAAGAGCTGGTTGAGCTGGTTGCTTTTGCCGATGCCCAGTTGGGCCGTGCGCGTGACGCCCAGCCCGGTGATGCCTTGCCCGAACAGGCGGACCTGGCCGCTGGTGGGGCGGACTTCGTCCAGCAGCATCTTGAACAGGGTCGTCTTGCCGGCGCCGTTGGGGCCGATGACCCCGTGGATGGTGCCGGTGCGGACAGTGAATGATACGCCGTCGACCGCGCGGAGGACGCCGTAGTGCTTGGCGAGGCTTTCGGCCACCAAAGCGGGCGCGTTGGCGACGAGGGCGGGGGCGCGCAGGGGCGGCTCCAGAGGAGGCAGGGCCGGGGACGGTGGCACGGGCGCGCGGCGGCGCCGGGCCAGGAGTTCGCCCCAGATGCCCCGGCGGAGGGCGGTGACGAGCACGATGAACACGACTCCCAGCACCAGCCGCCACAGGCCGGACAGGCCGGGCACGAGTTGCAGCAGGTCGCGCAGCCACAGCCACACGACCGCGCCGACCAGCGGGCCGACCAGCGTGCCGACGCCCCCGATGATGGTCTGCACGACGAGCTGGCCCGAGAGGTCCAGCGCGAAGGCGTCGGGGGGCATGTAGCTCTGGATCGAGCCCAGCAGCCCGCCCGAGAACCCGGCGAACAACGCGGCGATGGTGAACGCCGCCAGCTTGTAGCGCGGCACGTCGTGGCCGAGCATCGCAGTGCGCCCGGCGTTGCCCTTGATGCCTGCGAGCACCAGGCCGAACGGCGAGCCGACGATCCGCAGCGCGAGGGCGTAGCCGGCGAGGTAGATCATGGCCAGCAGCGCGAACAGCTCGGGCCCCGGCAGCACCTTGTGCCCGAACAGCGACGGGAGAGGGACGCCGGGCAGGCCGTTCTCGCCGCCAGTCCAGGGGGACAGGACGCCGTTCTCGAGAAAGTAGGCCATCTGGCCGAAGGCGAGGGTGATCATGGTGAAGTAGATGCCGATCCGCCTCACGGCCAGGATGCCGAGCAGCACGCCGAGGGCGCCGGCCGCCAGCGTGCCGCACAGCAGGGCCAGCCACACGTTGGCGACGGTGCCGCCCACGAGCAGGATGGCAGCGACGAAGCCGCCGGTGCCGACGAAGGCGGCGGTGCCGAAGCTCAGCAGGCCGGCGACGCCGAACAGGATGTCGAAGCCCAGCCCCATGAGGCCCCAGACCAGGATGCGGACCATCATATCCCAGGAGCCGCCGACGTGGGGGAACACCAGCGCGCTGAATGCCAGGGCCAGTGCCATGATCGGGAGGGGCCTTGGGTTAACCACGAAGGACACGAGGAGCACGAAGAAGAGATTTTTCGATTAGCGTGTCAGTTTGACAGGGGCGAAGGACTTCGTGCCCTTCGAGTTCTTCGTGGTTGATCGAAATGTTCAAACCCGGCCCTCGACCCCGAACAGCCCCTGTGGACGCACCGCCAGCAGCAGCGCCATCAGCGCGTACAGCATCACCTCGGAATACGCCGCGTCGAAGGCGCTGGTGAGGCTGATGATCTCGCCGGCGACCAGGCCGCCGACGATGGCGCCGGGAAAGGAGCCGAGGCCGCCGATGACGATGACCACGAAGCTCTGCACCATGAAGTTGGCGCCCATGTCGGGGTTCACCGATACGATCGGCGCATACAGCGCGCCCGCCAGCCCGGCCGCCATCACGCCCAGCGCGAACACGGCCAGGAAGGTGCGGCGGACCGAGATGCCGAGGATGCCGACCATCCGGCTGTCCTCGATCCCCGCCCGCACCACCAGGCCCAGCGAGGTGCGGTAGAGCACCAGGTAGAAGCCGAGCAGCAGCACGCCGATGATGCCGATCAACTGCAGGCGATAGGTCGGGTAGAAGAGGAAGCCGATCTCGGTGACGCCCTCGCCCCAGGACGGCACCGGCAGGCGTTGGGTGTTGGCGCCGAACCAGCCGCGGATCGCCTCGACCACCACGATGCCGACGCCGAAGGTCACCAGGATCTGGTCCTCGTGCGGGCGATGGTAGAAGCGGCGGATCAACCCCCACTCCAGCAGCAGCCCGACGCCCACCATGACGACGCAGGACAGCGCCACCGCGGCCGCATAGGGCAGCCC
>CAXTJY010000221.1:0-4398 GCA_964244395.1 uncultured Rhodovarius sp. | reverse complement strand
AGTGCGAAGGCGGCGTAGGCGCCCAGCATGAACAGCGCCCCGTGCGCGAAGTTCAGCACGCCCAGCGTGCCCAGCACGATGGTCAGGCCGCTGGCGACCAGCGCCAGCAGCGAGCCGAGCGCCAGGCCGTTGAAGGCCTGGGAGAGGAGCGTGTTGAGGTTGGGCATCGCTAAAGCGCCTTCGGGCTGGCTGGCATCGCGCTTGCGATCCAGCCGGCCTGAGTAGGCGCGTGAACGAAAGGCTGAAGTGGGTTCACTCTTCGTGAACCCGCTTCAGATTGCAGGCCCCAGCTTGCAGCCCAGCGCCTCGGGCGGGTTGATGCAGTCCTCGCCGGCGATCACGTCCAGGATGTCGTAGTCGTCGTCCTTGTCCTTCATGTCGGCGCCCTTGCGGCCGACGACGACCGGCACGGGCCGCACCAGTTGATGGTCCTCGGCACGGTACCAGACCGGCCCCAGCGAACTGGCGAACGGCTTGTCCTTGCTGGTCTCGAACGTCTTGATCAGGCCCAGCGGCTCGAAGCTGCCGGCGCGCTCGGCGCAGGCGGCCCACAGCATCGTCTGCATGAAGCCGACATGGGCGGGCCAGCGGGGCACCTGGTTGTAGCGGGCCTTGAACGCGGCCAGGAAGTCGGCGCTCAGCGGGTAGCGCTCGGCGAGCTTCCAGTGCCACTCGAACGTGCCGACGACGCCCTCCATCAGCTTCGGCCCCAGCTCCTGCGCCTGGTAGGCGGACAGGTTGGGCACGCACATCTTCATGCGGCGCAGCACGCCGAACTGCTCGGCCTGCTTGGTGGCCGTGACCGCGTCCTGCGCGAAGGCGACGTTGACGAACACGTCGGCGCCGGAGTTGGCGATGTTGAGCAGCGCCGAGGAGTAGTCGCTCGCCCCGAACGGCACGACCTGCTTCGTCGCGACGGTCCAGCCGTGCTGCTTCATGAACTCCGACGTGCTGTCGAACACCGAGTGCCCGTAGGTGTAGTCCGGCACCAGGTAGGCGGCCTTGCGGTTCGGCCCGAGGGCTTTGGTCACCGAGGGGGCCATCGCCTTCGCGCCCATGTAGGATTGCTGCTGCGAGCGGAAGCCCCAGCGCTGGCAGTTCTTGCCGGTGGTGTCGTTGCTGCCGCTGACGCCCACCATGTTGAGCACCTTCTCGCGGCCCGCCAACTCCTGCACGGCGATGGCGACGGCGCTGCTGACGCTGCCGGTGACCATGATGGCCTTGTCGCGCTGGATGAACTGGGTCTGCGCCTGCACGGCGACGTTCGGCTTGCTCTCGGAATCCGCGACCCGGAAGCGGATCTGCTTGCCGAGCACGCCCTTGCCGGTGGCGCCCCACTTGGCGGCCAGCGGGTCGCCAGCGTTCAGCAGGCCGATGGCGAGCTCGTAGCCGCGTTGCAGGTCCTGCCCGTCCGACGCGTACGGTCCGGTCAGGGGCACGGTAATGCCGACGAACACGCTATCGGCGCCGACGCCTGTGGGGAAGGTGCCGATGGTGGCAGGCTGGGCGGTTGCCGGGCGTAGTCCGGCGAGGGCGGCGAGGCCTAGGCCGAGGGTCAGGTCGCGTCGTCCTAAGCCCTGTCTCACTCGCATGCCACCACCCCATCCCTCGATCGCGCAACTATCCGTTGCGGTTCGGCCGGGCACAAGGCTCTCGTCAGCGGCGCATCAGCCGCCACAGCCGCACGCCGGTGATCGCCATCATTGCCGTGGCACCCACTGCGGCGCCCACGACGATGGGGGCCAGCCAGCCCAGCCACGCGAACGGCCCCATCAGGTACAGCGCGTCGTCGGGGTCGAAGCCGGCCGCGCCCTCGTAGGCCTTCGTGCCCGGCGGCGACAGAGACTCCAGCCGTTCCGAGAACCAGCCGCAGACCATCATGGAGGTGCCGCCCAGGAGGCCGAGCGGGAGGGCCCAGGTGCCGAGCCAGCCGTCCCGCACGGCGAACCCCGCGGCGACGAAGAACAAGGCGTTGACCAGGTTGTCGACATAGAAGTCGTAGCGGTGCCCGGCCGCGCTCATCATGTCGCCCACCCGTGCCAATTCCCCGTCCGCCCGGTCCAGGAAGGCCGAGAGCAGCCAGAGCGCCCCGCCCCACCAGGCCCCCGCCGACGTGCCCGGCCCGATGGCGATGCAGGCCGCGACGCCGGTCAGCAGCCGCAGCGTGGTCAGGTGGTTGGGCGTCACCCCCGTGCCCAGCAGCGGCGCGACGGCGCGGCGGGCGAGCAGGTGGGTCCAGCTGTCGTGGCTCACGCCGGTGTCTCCAGTTTTGCAGGCCGGGCTTCCCGCCACTGCCAGGCGAGCAGGGCCGGGACGCCGAGGCCGATCTCGCGCAGGCGCTTCACCAGGCCCAGCGCGATGGCCAGTTCCGGCGACAGGCCGAACAGGTGGCAGACGACGACGTAGCCGCCTTCGGCCACGCCCAGGGCGCCGGGGATGGCGAAGCCGGCGGCCTTGAGCGCCTGGCCCAGAGCCTCGATGACCAGGCCCTCACCGAGGCCGACATCGGTGCCCAGGAGGTGCAGGGCGAGGCAGACCTCGATGCCGCCCAGCAGCCACGAGACGCTGTGGTGCAGGCTGGCGAGCAGGGGGCGGGCCGGGTTGCGCCAGATGTCGCGGATGGCGGCGTCCAGGCAGCCGATCTCGCCCAGCGGCGCCCAGCCGAAGCTGTTGGACAGGCGCATGATGCCGCGCTCGATCAGCCCCGCCAGGCCGAACCATTGGGCGGCCACGAAGCCGGCAGCGCCTAGCGCGGCCAGGGCCAGGCCGCTGAGCACGTAGGCGGAGACGCCGCTTTCGCCGACCAGCAGGACCAGCAGGCCGAGGCCGAGCAGGGTGAAGGCGATCTGGGTCAGCATCTCGACCGTGAGGTCCCCGACGGAGCCGGCGACGGCACGGGCGAGGGGGACGCCGCGGCGGCGCAGGAGGCGGGCGGCGACGACCTCGCCGCCGATCTGCGCGACGGGGAGCAGGTTGTTCACGCCCTCTAGAATCCAGCGCAGGACCATGAACTCGGGCAGCGTGGGCTGCGGCACGGTGGGGCCGGCGACGGCGCGCCAGGCGAGGGCGGAGAACAGGATCTGCACGGCGTGGAAGGCGACGACGGCCGCGATGCCCCAGCCGGCGCGGGCCAGGAGCGCGAGCACCTCGCCCACGCCGAAGCTCGCCAGCAGCCAGGCGGCGAGGCCGAGGCCGACCGCCGTGCCGATCGCCGCGGTCCATCTCATGGGGGCGGCACCGCCCGGAACGCCGCGCGGCCCGCCATCTGCCCGGTCCTGTCGAACACCGCTATCTCCAACTCCACGGGCGCGCCCGCCAACACGCCGGCCGCCGTGCGCCATGCCCCGTCGGCGACTGCGGCGCCCAGGGCGGGGTATACGGCAAACGCCTCCGCGACCGTGTTGGCGGCGAGGATCGCGGGCCTTACGCCCTCCGGCGCCAGGCCGGCCAGGGCCTCCATGTCCGCGCTGCCCCGCTTGCTGTGCAGGTCGAGCCGCCCCTGGGCCAGTTTCGTCATCTTCGCGACCCCGCCCGCGAGCGTCAGGCGCGGCACCGGATGGGCGCGGAGGTATTTGAGCAGGCCGCCGGCGAAGTCGCCCATCTCCAGCAGCGCCACATCGGGCAGGCCATGCAGCGCGGCCACGGCGGCCTCGGACGTGGCGCCGGTGCTGCCGGCGACGTGGGGGACGCCCATGGCGCGGGCGACGTCGATCCCGCGATGGATGGTGTCGATCCAGGCGGCGCAGGAGTACGGCACCACGATGCCCGTCGTGCCCAGCACGGACAGGCCGCCGACGATGCCGAGGCGTGCGTTCAGGGTCCGCTCGGCGAGGCGTTCGCCGTCCTGGATGCCGATGGTGACGACTGCGTCCGGTGCGGTCGCGACCTCGTCCAGCGCGGCCCGGATCATGGCACGCGGCACCGGGTTTATCGCCGGCTCCCCGGGGGGCAATGCGAGACCCGGGCGGGTGACGGTTCCGACGCCGGGACCTGCGCGGAATACGACCCCGGTCCCCAGGGCGCCACGGGCGACGCGCACCTCGATCAGCGCGCCGTGGGTCACGTCCGGGTCGTCGCCGGCGTCCTTCACGATGGCGGCGTAGGCGCCGGTGGCGTCCAGCGCGGTGGCGGCCAGGGCGAAGGCGGCCCGGCCGCCGCGCGGGAGGGGGATCTCGACCGGGTCCGGGAAGGTTCCGGTGGCCAGGGCCTGCCACGCAGCCTTGGCCGCCGCCGCCGCGCAGGCGCCGGTCGTCCAGCCACGGCGGAGCGGGGGGGCGTTCGTCACGATCCGGGGTATAAGGCGTCCCGATGAACGCTCCAAAGGGCTGGATGATCGCGGCGCCCCGCTCCGGCGCCGGCAAGACGACGGTGAAGCTCGGCCTGATCGCCGCGCTGCGC
>CAXTJY010000220.1:372-6803 GCA_964244395.1 uncultured Rhodovarius sp. | reverse complement strand
GGGTCCACCGGCACCAGTACGTGGTCATTGGCGCCCAGGTCGAAGCCTCGCAGCACCAGGGCCTTCTGGCTGGCGCGGGCAGCCAGCAGCACCGGCACGTCGCGCGTGCTGGCCTGGGCACGCAGGCGCGACGCCAGGCGCAGCGTCGTGCCGCCATCCTCCGGCAGCACCAGCACCGCCAGGTCGAACATACCGTCCGCCAGCCTGACCCAGGCCTGGTCGGCATCCGCCACCTGGTCGACCACCACGCCGTCCTGGCGGAAGGCCTCCACGATGGTCGTCACCTCATCCGCCGGGCCGACCACCAGGGCGCGGGCGCCGGCGATGCCCTTCTCCGGGTCGTCGGGCGATTCGAAGCCCAGCTCGCGCGCCGTGTCGGACCGCAGGCGCCAGGCGTCCTGCACCTGCTTCACCCGCATCAGCGCGCGCAGCCGGGCGAACAGGGTCGCGTCGTCCACGGGCTTGGAAAGGAAATCGTCGGCACCGACCTCCAGCCCCCGCACCCGCTCCGTCGCATCGGTCAGCGCGGTGACCATGACGACGGGGATGTGCAGCAGGTCGGGCGAGGCTTTCAGCTGGCGGCAGGTTTCGTAGCCATCCATCCCCGGCATCATGACATCCAGAAGAATGATGTCCGGCGACCAGCTTGCAGCCTGTCGCAGGGCTTCCGCCCCGCTCTGTGCAAGGGCTACTTCGTAATATTCACCCTGCAGCTTCGCCTCCAGCAGGCGTAGGTTGGCGGTGATGTCGTCCACCACCAGGATCCGCGCCGTCATAGCCGGACCCTCAGCGGGAGCAAGCCATGTCCGGCGCCAGCATCGACCACCGCCAGACCGCCAACAAGTCGCTGTTCTTCAAGCGCTGGCTGGCGAACCCGCTGCAGATGGGCAGCATCATCCCGTCCAGCGCCACCTTCAGCCGACTGATCGCCGAACGGGTGCAATACAACCCTGATGAGGTCGTGGTGGAGCTGGGCGCCGGCACCGGCACGGTCACACGCGCCCTGCTGCGCGCCGGCGTGCCGGCCGAAAAGCTGGTGGTGGTGGAGATCATCCCGGAAATGGCGCAGCACCTGCGGCAAAGCTTCCCGGGCGTGCAGGTGGTGTGCGGCGACGGCTTCGAGCTGCCGCGGGTGCTGGAGCAGGCCGGCGCCGGCCGGGTGGGCGACGTGGTGTGCGGCATCCCGTTGGTCATGCTGCCCTTCGCCACACAGCAGAGGATCGTGGGCGCCATGCTGGCGGCCAGCCCGGTGCGAGGCTTCCTGCATCTGAGCTACTGCATCACCTCGCCGCTGCCCGCGGCAAAGCTGGGCCTGTCCGGCAACCGGCTGGCGTGGACGATGCGGAACTTCCCGCCCGGTGGCGTGTGGCGCTATGCGCCGCTGCAACCTGCCGGCTGAACGGAAAGCGATCCTCATGCATGGCTCTCCGGTGCACATCGGTGGGCAGGATAGCAGAGATTGCGACCCGGCTGGATAGGGGGTGGGTCACGCCACGCGTCATGCCGGACAGAGCGGGGGCCGGCCGCGCTTCGTCGACACGGGCCGGAACAGGCCTGGGCGGAGGTAAGATTCAACCAGGCCGGTAGCCCCGGAGGATGTCGTACCTGGTGATCTGCTCGGGTGTTAGCAGGGCGCGGGTGGCAATGTGCGCCACCAGATGCGACGCGCGCATATCGGCCTGGGCCTGAGCTGCCTCGCCGGTGGCCTGGCGGACCGAATCAGGTGTGGCATCGGCGGTGGCGAACAGCGTGTTCAGTCGAAGCTCGGCCGCCATGAAACGCGCGCCTGCTTCGATTGCGGCCCGACGCATCGGCGGCATCAGGGCCTCGACCGAGCTGCGCTGACTTTCCGACAGGCCCAGCGCCTCGGCATGTTCGAGCACATGCATGGGGCCGGGGTGGCGATTGACCTCTGCCGGCATGGCCAGCCCGGCTCCCCGACCTGCCTCGATGTCGGCCCGCTGGGCCTCCGGAGGGGACGGCAGCGCCGACCGGGCCTGCGCTGCGTGGGGTTGGTGCGCATGCTGTGCTAGGGCAGGCGCGAGGCCGCCGGCAAGAAGCAGGATGGTGATGGCTCGCATGATGCTGTTCCTTGGTCTGATTGGAGTGGCAGGGCTTACAAGGGGCCGGGCGGCGGATGATCGCAGGCAGCCAGCGTGCCGTTCATCCATCCAGGCGTATGCCCAGCTCGCGGATCAACGGGCGCCACAGGGCATTCTCGGCGGCGACGAAGGCGTTGAACTCGGCCGGGGTCCAGGGCTGGTACTCGATGCCCAGCGCGGCCCGGCGCTGGGTGATCTCGGGCGACTGAATGGCGTCGATCATCACGGCGCTGAGGCGGGCCATGATGGGTGCGGGCGTGCCGATCGGCACGCTCAGGCCTTGCCAGCCATAGGCCACGGCGTCGGCGTAGCCCAGTTCGCGCAAGGTCGGAACGTCGGGCGACAGGGCGCCGCGCGTCTCGCTCAGCACGCACAGCGCGCGGATGCGGCCTTCGCCCATCAGCGCGCGGCCGGTGGCGGTGTCCACCACCACGCTTTCGATGCTGCCGGACAGCAATTCCTGCAACGAGGCCGGGCCGCCGCGGAACGGCACGTGGGTGGCGTCGATGCCGGTGCGGCGCTTGACCATCTCCATGGCGATGTGGTGGGGGCTGGCCACCGCCGGGGTGCCGTAGTTGGGCGCGCGGATGGCGGCTGCGGCGCGGTAGTCCGCGAAACTGCGCCAGGGGCTATCCCCCCGCACCACCAGATAGAGCGGGAAGCGACCGATGAAGCCGACGCCGGCGAAGTCGGTGTCTGGATTCATCGGCAGGCGGGAATACAGCGCCGGGTTATAGACCAGCACGCCATTGTCGACATGCAGCCAGGTGTGGCCATCGGCCGGGCTGCGGGCCGCCGCCTCGCTGGCCAGGACGGCGCCGCCGCCGGGGCGGTTTTCCACCACCACGTTCTGGCCCAGGCGGCTGGCCATCTGGCCGCCGACCAGGCGGGCCAGCACGTCGGCAGCGCCACCGGGCGGGTAGCCGACGAGCCAGCGGATCGGCCGGTCCGGAAAGGTTTGCGCGGCGGCCGCACCGGCGACGCTGAGGGCCAGGCCGTGGCGGCGGGTGAGCACCTCAGCCGTCCAGCCGGATGCCCAGCTCGCGGATCAGCGGCCGCCACACGGCGTTCTCGGCGACGACGAAGGCGTTGAATTCGGCCGGGCTCCAGGGACGGTACTCGATGCCCAGCGTGGCCATGCGGCCGGCGATCTCCGGCGACTGGATGGCCGTGATCATCTCGGCGCTGAGCCGGGCGATGATCGGCGCGGGGGTGGCTGCCGGCACGCTCATGCCCTGCCAGCCATAGGCCACCGCGTCGGGGTAGCCGAGCTCTCGCAAGGTGGGCACCTGCGGCAGCAGCGGCGCGCGCGCCTCGTTCAGCACGCACAGCGCGCGCACCCGGCCGTCTGCGATGAAGGGCAAGCCGGTGGCGGTATCGATGACGACGCTCTCGACATTGCCGCCCAGAAGATCCTGCATCGCGGCGGGGCCGCCGCGGAACGGCACGTGGGTGGCGTCCAGCCCGGTGCGTCGCTTGACCATCTCCATCGCCAGGTGGTGCGGGCTGGCCACCGCCGGGGTGCCGTAGTTGGGCGCGCGGCTTCGGGCGGCCTGCTGGTAGTCGCCGAAATTGCGCCACGGGCTGTCCGCCCGCACGACCAGGTAGAGCGGGAAGCGGCCGATGAAGCCGACGCCGGTGAAATCGGTGTCCGGGTTGATCGGCAGCCGGGTGTAGAGGGCCGGATTGTACACCAGGATGCCGTTATCGACGTGCAGCCAGCTGTGGCCATCGGCCGGGCTGCGGGCCACCGCCTCGCTGGCGACAACGGCGCCGCCGCCGGGGCGGTTTTCGACGACCACGTTCTGGCCCAGGCGGGTGGCCATCTGGCCGCCGATCAGCCGGGCGAAGGCGTCCGACGCACCGCCGGGTGGGTAGCCCACGATCCAGCGCAGCGGGCGGTCAGGGAAAGCCTGGGCGGAGGCCTGGCCGGCCGCCATGGCGGCGCCCAGGCCAAGGGTGGTTCGGCGGGAAAGGCTCATGGGTATGCTCCTGTGCTGTTGGCAGCTGTGACATCCGTCATGGCCGGGCATCTCCTGGACACAGCCGAACAGACGGCGGGGCGATGGCCGGGTCAAGCCCGGCGATGGCGAATGCACGGCTCAGCGCATCGCTCCCGCCAGGGCGTGCCACATGGGCTTGCGCTGCAATGCCTCGTCATAGGGCAGGCCGCGCGTCGCCACGCCGTCGGCCCGGGCCACGCCGGCTTCGCGCGCGAGCCAGGAATCGCGGTCGCTGAGGCCCCAGGTGAGGACGGTGCGGCAGCCGGCGCCGACCGCTGCGGCAATGAAGTCGCGCGCCCGCTCGGCCACCGCGGCGTCGCGCGCCGGCATGCCTTCGGGCAGCGCATCGGCTTCGCGGATGTCGAGCTCGGTGATCAGCACGGCCAGGCCCATGTCGCGGATTTCGCCGACGAAGCGGGCGAAGGGTTCGGCCTGAAAGGGGCGGCGCAACTGCAGATGCGCCTGGATGCCGATGGCATCGAGCGGGCAGTTGCGGTCCAGCAGGTGCCGCAGCAGCGCGAGCAGCCGGGCGCGCTTGGTGGCAGCGTCCGGCGTCGCTTCCTCCACGCCGTATTCGTTGATGGTCAGGCGCAGCGTGGGGTCGAGCGCGCGGGCCCAGCGCAGGGCGGTCTCGACATAGTCGCGGCCCAGGGCGCGGAACCAAGGGGTTTCGCGCATCGGGTTGTCGCCGGCCTGGGGCTGGTCGCTGCCGGCGGGGTTGGCGATCGGCTCGTTCACCACGTCCCAATCGCGGATCGAGGGGCGAGTGGCGGCGAGCACGCCGTTGAAATGCGCCTCCAGCACGCCGCGGGCGCGAGATGGGCCTTCGGTGAGCGCATTGGCGAGCCAGGGCGGCATGGCCTGATGCCAGATCAGGGCGTGGCCACGGAGGCGCTGTTGGTTCTGCTGGCTGAAGGCGAGGATCTTATTGAGGTGCTCGTAGTCGTAGCGGCCTTCCTCCGGCTGCAACGCCTCCCACTTCGACTCCCATTCCGGCGTCAGGATGTCGGCCTCGGCGGCGTAGAGGGCGGCGTAGGCGGCGTCGGTGGTGAGGATTTCGGAGCGGATGGCGGCGCCGAAGCTGCGGCCGGCGGGGCGCACCTGCTGGCGCAGCGGTGGCAGGGCGGGGCCGGTCTGGGCAAAAGAGCAGGCAGGCAGGCCGGCGGCGAGGGTGATGGCCGCCCGGCGCCTCAAGCGGCTGATGCCAGCACGGGCTGTTCCAGCGCACGGGCATAGCGGCCCTGGCGCCATTGAATGAAGTGGAAGGCCGCCCGCGCCGCTAGTCCCGACACCCGGCCGCGCGGCGACAGGCCGACCGCCTTGAAGATCATGCCCATGCTGCGGTCGAGATGGCGCTGGCGGTAGAAGCCCATGGCGCGTGCCATGTAGCCGGTGATGCAGCGCTGGTGATCGTACTCGGTCCCCTCCGGCTCGTTGGAGACGTGGTAGGCAAAGGCCAGTTCGTCATCCTCGGATTCTGTGGCCCGGCCCAGAGCCACGCGCAGGCGCTGCATGTGCGACATGCTCTCGCGTTCGAGGTAGCGCTTCAGGTGGTCGTAGAACAGCTTGAAGTGGCGGTATTCATCGGCGGCGATGAGACGGCAGACCTGTTGCAGCACCGGCTCCGACGAGCCTTCGGCCAGGGCGGTGTAGTAGCTGGACGTGCCCGTCTCGACGATGCAGCGCGCGACCAGCTCGCCCGAGCGGGAGCCGCGAATGGAGGCGTCAGCCTTCACATCGATGGCGTAGCCGGCGCGATAGCGGCTGAAGCAGGCCATGTAGTCAAAGCCGGGGTCGGCCAGGCTGGCCCAGCGGCCCAGCGCGTCGCCATGCTGCACTTCCTCGACGGCCCAATTGTCGGTGGCCTGGCGGAAGTCGGGGTCATCGGCAAAGACGCCCTTGAGGTAGAGGGCGTAGTCGTCGCCGTTGCGCTCCACCATCGCGGCGGCCTTGACCAGCGGCACGATGTTGGGGTCGACCAGGGACCGGTCGAACCGGTCCCAGGCGATATCGTCCAGCGTCCAATGTTTCATCGGCCGGATGTGTTTCCGCGGCGCGCCGGTTGCGATTCGAAGTGGGTCAGGCGGCCTCGGCGAGTGTGACCATGGCGCGGGCCGAGAGCAAGCGCTGCATGGCAGCCTCACGCTTTTCCGGGGTGGCCATCGCGGCGTCGGTGTAGGCGGCCTCGGCCTCTACGACACGGCGCTCGCCCTCGGCGCGGCTGAGTTGCGCCAGCGGCGTGGCATCCTCAGCCAGGATGGTGACGCGCTCGCCCGTCACTTCGGCGAAGCCGCCGCCGACGAACAGGCTTTCGGTCCACTGGCCG
>CAXTJY010000220.1:0-362 GCA_964244395.1 uncultured Rhodovarius sp. | reverse complement strand
CTCTCCTGCACCCGGATGAGGCCGCCGCGCAGGGCGACGATCATGGGCGAATGGCCAGGCAGCACGCCCAGCTCGCCCTCGGCGGCGGGGATGATGACCATGTCGACCTGGCGGGAGAGCAGCAGCTTCTCCGGCGAGACGAGTTCGAGTTGGAATGGCATCGGTGCTGGGCTTTCAGGGGAGAAGTTTGAGGGCGGCGATAATGACGCCGGCCACCGCCATCATGACGCTGCCGGTCCAGATCTTTGTGTTGCGTTGCGCGAGTTCCAAGTCCTTGCGGAGGAGCTTCACTTCCGATTTCAGAAGACCCATTTCCTCGCGCAGCGCGTTGTCGCCTCGCTCGATCTTGCCTTCCAGAACCG
>CAXTJY010000219.1:0-6816 GCA_964244395.1 uncultured Rhodovarius sp. | reverse complement strand
CCCCGGCCTGCTGCTGCAATTGGATCGAGGCCATGTGCTCGTGTCCCAGGCGCCCGTTGTCCGACATGCGAAAGTCGTCTGGCCTGCCCCGGGCGGTCGCCACCAGGTCGGACAACCGGCGCAGCGGGCTGTCGGTGCGCACCACGATGGCGCCGGGGTCGGTGGCGTGCAGCGCCAGGGGGGTAAAGCTGGCGCGGGTGAATTGCGCCTGGCGCGCAGGCTCAAGGTACAGCGTGGTCGTCTGCGGCCAAAGCCCATAGCCGATGGTGCGGCCATCCGGGGCGGCGCGGGCCACCTGGGTCATGCCGATCTGGCTGGCGGCTCCCGCCCGATTCAGCACCACAACGGGCATGGCCAGCTCGCGCTCCAGCAGGGGCGCCAGCGCCCGGGCGCCGATGTCGTTGCCGCCGCCGGGCGGATACGGGACGACCAGCTGCAGGCCGCTGGCCTGGGCACCGGCGATGGCGGGAAGCAGGGTCGGCACGGCGAGGAGGCCACGGCGATTCATCGGATATCCCACATGGGTATCGTCGATCGTCCCAGCCGCGCGGTGCAGGGTCAATCGGCGTCAGGGCCCTGGTCGCTGCGCTGGTGAGCGGATGCACTGTCGCCGCCGACAGTTGTCCGGCGCGATGCCCGTTTTCTCGGCACCTGGACGGTATGATGGGCTGAGCCAACCGCACGCCCGCTTGGCCAGTCACTCGGCGCGGATGCCCGCCTCTTCGGCAACGCGCCGCCAGGTCGGGATGTCCTCGGCCAGGCGGGCGGCCAGCACCTCCGGCGACGATAGCGTCGGGATGGCGCCGAGCTGCGCCATCCGGGCCTGGAAGGCGGCGTCGCCGCGCAGCAGGCTGAACTCGGCGGTCAGCCGCGCGAGGATCGCGGCGGGCAGGCCCGCCGGGCCGGCGAGGCCGAACCAGTTGGGCGCCACATAGCCCGGCACCGCCTCGCTCGCCGCCGGCACCTCGGGCAGCGACGGAATGCGGCCGGGCGTCGTCACTGCCAGGATGCGCACCCGGCCGTCGCGATGCGCCGGCAGCGTCTCCACGGTCGAGGCGAAGACTATGTCGATGTCGCGCGCCAAAAGCGCGTTCATCGCCACCGAGGCACCGCGATAGGGCACATGGGTCAGCCGCACCCCCGCCATTGCGGCGAAGAGCGCGCCGGAGAGATGGTTGGAGGAGCCAATGCCGCTGGTGCCGTAGGTCAGAGCGCCATCCGCCGCACGGGCCTCGCGCACCAGCGCCGGCAGGGTGGCAAGGCGCGGCTCGGGCCTGGCGGCGATGGTGGTGGCGATATCGGCCACCAGGCTCACCGGCGTCAGCTCGACTCGCGGGTCGAGCCCGCCGTGAGGATGCATCGCCGGCCAGATGGCGAGGGAGGAGGAGGTCAGGACGAAAGCCGAGCCATCCGGTGGCGCCGTCGCCACCAGACGCACGCCGAGGCTGCCGCCGGCACCGGCGCGGTTCTCAATCAGCCAGGGCTGGCCCATGCGTTCACGCAGCCACTCCGCGAGCAGCCGCGCCACCACATCCACCGGCCCGCCAGGCGCGAAGGGGACGATCAGACGGACGGGGCGGCTGGGCCATTCCTCGGCCAACGCCGGCGCGGCCAGCAACAGGCCGGGCAGGAGGCGGCGCGGCAGCCGTGCGCCCGAGGCGCCCGGATGGCAGGCAGCTGCGGTGTCGTTCATGCCGTCTCCCCTACGCTTATCTTGGCATCATCGCGTTCTGGCTGCTGGGGGCAAGCGCGGCCTTGTTTCCGCCGCACCTGGTCGGGTCGGACGCGACGCGTGCGCGCCAGCGCCGAACCGCAGGCGGGGCTCATCGATGGCAGCATGCGGCCCAGCGTCACGGGCCGGCAAACAGCGCGCGGAGACGGGAAGATGGGGTTGCCGTTCGCCCGCCGGTTCAGTCGCCTGTCAGCATGCGACGACCCAGCGCCTCGCCGATCATCACGCAGGTGAAGTGGGTGTTGGCGCGGCAGTCGGTGGGCATGATCGAGGCGTCCGCCACGCGAAGGTTGGCCAGGCCCTTCACCCGCAGGTCCGGGTCCACCACGCCGCGGGGGTCCTCGAAGGCGGTCATCCGGCAGGTGCCGGCGGCATGCTGGATGTCGCCGACCTCACGCAGAAGCAGGTCGTCCAGTGCGTCTTCCGGCAGCGCGGCGCCCTCGGCCGGGGTCAGCGCCGTGTCGCCCAGGGTGATCCGATCGGCGATGCCGGCCAAAGCGGGCTGCGTCGCCAGCGCCGCCAGGCGGGCCACCGCGTCGCGCATGCGCAGCCGGTCGCGCGGGTCGTCCAGCATGTTCTCCTCGACCACCGGGTCGAGATCGGGGTCGGCGGAAACCAGCGCCACATGGCCGCGCGAAAAGGCGTTGTAGAGGGCGGCGCCCACCGCCCCGACGGGCCCCGGCGCGTTCCCCGGCCCCAGCGTGCGGTGGTTGAAAGCGATGACGATCATGTCGCGCCGCCCGCCACCGGCCAGGCCGCTGCTGTAGGTGACGCAGCAATTGGTGTGTCGCTGATCAGGGTCGGTGGCGGCGTAGTCCGGACGTAGGTTCAGGCTGGCGCGGATGATCGGGTGATCCATGAAATGCTGGCCCACCGCCGGCAGGGCGTGCTGCACCGCGATGCCCAGCGCGCCCAGCGCGGCTGGGTCGCCGATGCCCGAGCGCAGCAGGATGGCCGGGCTGTGTACCGCCCCGGCGCTGAGGACGATTTCGCGAGCCGCGATGGTCTCGAACTCGCCACCGCCGAAGCGCACACGCAGGCTGGTGGCGGTGCGGCCATCGAAGATGATGCGATCGACCAGCGCATCGCCCCGAATGGTGAGGTTTCCCCGGCCCCGGGCTGGCTCCAGGTAGGCTTCGTTGGTGGAAATGCGATGCCCGTCGCGGCTGTTAATAGGATAGCAGGAGACGCCCTCGCCAGTCGGCGCGTTGAGATCACCATTCCACGGATAGCCTGCCGCCAACGCCGCATCCTTCAGCGCCCGATCCACCGCGCCCCATTTGGCCTCCGGCGCCCGATAGACTGGTAGGGGCCCGCCGCGGCCATGACCCGGCGCGGGGTCATCCTCGATGGCGTCGAATACCGGCAGCACGTCGCGCCCCGCCCAACCTTCGCAGCCGGACTCAGCCCATGAATCGAATGCGTCCGTCACGCCGCGTATGGCGATCTGCGCGTTGACCACCGAGCTGCCACCGAGCGCCCTGCCCCGCCAGTAATGCCGGGGCTCCTGCAAGCGCGTGCGGCGGGATTGCAGCTTCGGCCACTGCCAGGCCGCCTGCAGCGCAGGGTCATGGATGATCGGGATAGGGTTGGCGCTCAGCACCGCCTGCGGCGCCTCGCCGGCGCGCCAGTCTCGCCCGGCCTCCAGCAGCAGAACCCGACGCTTTGGGTCGCTGGACAGCCGCGCCGCCAGCGCCGCCCCGGCCGATCCGGCGCCTACCACGATCACATCCCACACGGCCGGCTACTTCTCCACGTTCCAGAAGACCGGGATGGCGGATGGCACCAGGTTCCGCAGGGTGGCGCGGTGCGCCGCCGGCTGGGCGAACTGCCCCCATGGCAGGGTGATGACCTCCTCGTAGATCAGCGTCTGCATCTCGTCGATCAGCCGCATGCGCGCGGCCTGATCGGCGGCGCGCGGGAAGGCGTCGAACAGCGCCGTCAGCCGCTCGTTGCAATGATAGCCGCTGGCCGGGATGCCGGAGCAATTGAACGCCACGAACGGGCTGGTGATGGGCGATTGCAGATCGATGCCGATGGCGTGCACGCCGAACACGCTCCAGCCATCCCGCCGGGTGCGGCGGGCCAGCAGCGTGGCCCAGTCCATCACCTGCATATCGACGTTGAAGCCGGCGCGCCGCATCCGGTCCGCCAGCACTTCCGACGAGATGCGCGCGGCTTCAAGATCGTTGGCGACCATTACTACCACGGGCTCGTTGTTGTATCGGGTAGCGCGCAGCGCGGCGCGGGCGGCCTCGATGGAGGGGTCGCGCACCAGGTCGGCACCCGCGGTCGACTCATACGGTCCGCCACAGACGAAGATGGCCCCGCAAGTGCGCTGGTACTGGCTCGAAAGGCCAAAGGCCGCCATCACCTCGGCCTGGTCCACCAGGCGCAACAGTACGCGACGGATGTCCCGATCGGCGAACGGACCGGTCGCTGCGTTGGTGCGGTAGTGGCCGGTAAATGTATCGAGGCCGGTGAACCCCTGCACGCGCACCCGGCGGTCGCGCTCCAGCCGGGAAAGCAGGTCGAAGGGTGCGTATTGCATGTAGTCGATCTCGCCGGCCTGCAAGGCGCTGGCGGCGGTGGCACCATCCGGCACGACGCGCAGATCCAGCGCTTCAATCCGCACCGGCTTGCCGCCAGCGAAGAGGTCGTTGGGCTCGGGGCGCGAGGCGTAGCGGGCGTTGCGGCGAAGCACCATGCGGTCGCCCGGGCGGTGATCTTCACGGCGATAGGTGAACGGGCCAGAGCCGATGATCTCGGTGATCCGCTCGGCCCCTGGGGTGCGGGCCAGGCGCTCGGGCAGCATGAACGGGCCGGGGGCGGCTGCCGTGCCCAGGGTTTCGAGAACCAGGCCGTAGGGCTCCTTCAGCACCAGGGTGAAGGTTCTGGCGTCGCTCGCTTCCAACGAACCGAGGGCGGCCAGTAGCCTGGCGCCGAGGGCGCTGCGGGGCATCCAGCGTCGCAGCGAAGCAATGCAATCGGCCGCGGTCACCGGCGTGCCGTCGTGCCACAGCAGCCCCTCGCGCAGGGTGAAGCTCCAGGTCAACCCGTCCGGCGAGGCGGTCCAGGCCTGCACCATCTGCGGCCGCGGCGTGCCGGAGCGGTCCATGCCGAACAGCGTGTCGAACACCATGTAGCCGAAGGTGCGGCTGATGTAGGCGGTGGTGAAATGCGGATCGAGGGTGACAATCTCGGCTTCCAGCACCGCCGTCAGGGTCTGGGCGCGCGGCGCCTGCGGCAGGGCCAGCAGCAGGGCGAGCAGGAGAAGCAGGCGGCGCGGCATGTCGGGAACCCCTCGGATGGTGCGGCAGGCTACGAAGCGTAGTGGCGGCCCGACAAGTGCATCGCCGGCGTATTCCCCGCTATCCATCCGGCCCGGCCACCGGGATTGGAAGAATGCGCGCCAACCCGCCAAGCGAAGAAGCAGTTGGTCTTTGTTTAAACCCGCGTCAGCCGCGGCGCCCCTCTGATTTGAATGGCGGGCGATGCGCCGCGACGGCCGCGCCTATCGGCTAGGCCCAGCGCTTCGGCACAACATCTCTGGCGTGCGATCACGGCGCAGAAAGCCGACGCAATCGACGGGCAGCGCGTCACTGCCGGCGCCTGGCCGCAGGGCGGGCGGCGCCGTCAGCGCGCTTTGCGGCAAATAGCCGGTGGTCGCGCCCAGAGCCACCTGGCACCAACCGCCGGCGCAAGCCAGCAGGCGGTAGGGACTGCCACGTCCCACTTCCTCCAACACCCGCGCACGATGGCTGGGCCGCTCCCGCAGGAAGCTGGACCACGCCACCTCGAAACTCGGCGTGGGCTCCTCAGCGACCGCAGCCGTGATTGCCAGGAGCAGGATGGCCGCGGCAATGCGTCGAAGGGCCATGACCTGATGCTCCCAGGTTGCGCGCCCAGCAGACCACCATGCTGAGGGCAGAAGTGATTGACATTTCGATGCCGTAAAGAGAGGCTTTGCCGTGGTCCTTGTCAACGATGACGGTACCCACCAACCTTTCGTACAGGTGTCTTCTTCATGTCCATGCTGTCATTTGAAAGGAAATACCGGGTTCGCGGCGGAACTTTAATTGGTGGCGACCTGTTCGATTTCTGGTTCGGGCCGTTTTATGTCGGCTTCTTCGGGGTTACCACGGTCGTCTTCTCCATCATCGGAACCGGGCTGATCGCCTATGGCGCGGCGACGGGGCCGACCTGGGCGCTCTTTCGCATCAGCATCGATCCACCATCCCTTTCGCTCGGCCTGCATGCGGCGCCGTTGCACGAAGGCGGGTTGTGGCAGCTGATCACCCTGTGCGCGCTGGGGGCCTTCTGCTCGTGGGCGCTGCGTCAGGTGGAAATCTGCCGCAAGCTGGGGATCGGCCTGCATGTGCCCATCGCTTTCGGCGTAGCCATCTTCGCCTATGCCACCTTGCAGGTGATCCGCCCCATCCTGCTCGGCGCCTGGGGCCATGCATTCCCGTACGGCATCATGAGCCACCTCGATTGGGTGTCCAACGTCGGCTACCAGCACCTGCATTTCCACTACAACCCGGCGCACATGCTGGCGGTGACGTTCTTCTTTTCCACGGTGTTCGCGCTGGGCCTGCACGGCGGCGAAATCCTGTCCGCCGCCAATCCCGGTAACCACCAGCCAGTGAAGTATGGCGGGCACGAGAGCATCTATTTCCGCGACACCATCCTGTATTCGACGGGCGAGCTGGGCATCCATCGGCTGGGCCTGTTCCTGGCGCTGAATGCAGGCATCTGGAGCGCGGTCTGCATGATCCTGGCCGGGCCGTTCTGGTCCCGCGGCTGGCCCTATTGGTGGGATTGGTACCTGCGGCTGCCGATCTGGGCGCCGATCGGCTGAGCCGTAACCCACCCCATCCGGAGCGCCCGCACCTTGGCCCAGTTCCATACCCTCTACACCTACACCGTGCTGGAAGCCCCGATCGAGGACGCGCCGGATGTGCCTGCCGGGCCGATGGCGCGCATTGGCCGCGGCTTCCACTCCCGCTGGCTGGGACGGATCGGCGAGACGCAGGTGTTGCCGACGTATCTGGGGCGCACCGGCATCGCCTCGTTGCTCTGCG
>CAXTJY010000218.1:0-6835 GCA_964244395.1 uncultured Rhodovarius sp. | reverse complement strand
TGGCGGTGGAGCTCGGCCTGCGCGGCATCCGCACCGTGCTGCTGGAACGCAGCGACCGGCACGCGCAACAGCCGCGGGCGAAGACCACGAACGTCCGCTCGATGGAGCATTTCCGGCGCTGGGGCATCGCGGAGAAGCTGCGCGACCAGGCGCCGTTCGGGCGGGGATACGGCACCGATGTGGTTTTTGCCACGCGGTTGTTCGGGCACCAGCTGGCCTGTTTCGACAACGCCTTCTTCGGCCAGATCCCCGGCAAGCGCGATGAGCGCTTCGCCGAGGGGATGCAGTGGATCCCGCAATACAAGGTGGAGGGGGTGCTGCGCGACCGCGCGGCCGAACTGCCCAGCGTAATGATGCTGATGGGCACCGAGCTGACCGACCTGGCGCAGGATGCGGCCGGCGTCACCGCCACGGCGCGCGATACCGCCAAGGGTGAGACCCGCAGCATCCGCGCCGAATGGGTGATCGGCGCCGATGGCTCGCGCAGCCGGGCGCGCGAACTGATCGGCGCAAAGATGCACGGCACCCACGCCTATGCCCAGCATTTGAACATGGTGATCCGCGCCCCTGGGCTGCGCGAGGTCGTGCAGAACAAGCCCGCCATCATGTACTGGCTGGTGAACCCGGACGCGCCCGGCACGGCCAGCCCGATGGACGATGGGGACCGCTGGGCCTTCGGCTTCACGGTCAAGGCCGGCGATCCGATCCCCGACCACGCTGCCCTGCTGGCGCGCATGAAAGCCGCCTTCGGCCGCGACATCGAGGCCGAGATCATCGTCACCGACCCCTGGGCGGCGCACAGCCTGATCGCCGACAAATACCAGGAGGGCCGGGTCATCCTGGCCGGCGATGCCTGCCACCTGCACCCGCCCTTCGGCGGCTACGGCATGAATCTGGGCCTGGGCGACGCGGTGGATCTGGGCTGGAAGCTGGCGGCCACGTTGCAGGGCTGGGGCGGGCCGGCCCTGATGGCGAGCTATGAGGCGGAGCGGCGCCCCGTGCATCGCCGCGTAGTGGATGAGGCCGTGGCCAACCACGCGCTGCTGCCATCGGATATGATCCGGCCGGCGTTGGAGGAGGACGGCCCGGCCGGAGCGGCGGCGCGGGCCGAGCTGGGCGCGGTGATCCTGGCCGGCAAGGAGCGGGAGTTTCGTACGCTGGGCGTGGTGCTGGGCAGTGGCTATCCGGGCTCGCCCATCGTGGTGGATGACGGCACGCCGCCGCCGGAGGAGCACCCGACGCGGTACGAGCCCAGCGCGCATCCAGGCTATCGGGCGCCGCATGCGTGGCTGGCGGATGGGTCGTCGCTGTTCGACCATTTCGGGCCGGGCTTCACGTTGCTGGTGACGGGCGGTGGCGACCCAGGCGCGTTCGAGGCGGCGGCGGGGAAGGTGCCGCTCAAGCTGCTGGCACCGGGCGATGCGCGGCTGCGGGCGCTGTATGGCGCTGACTTCGCGCTGATCCGGCCGGACGGGCATGTGGCCTGGCGCGGCGACAGCGTCGGCGATGCGGCGGCCATCCTGGACACTGCGCGCGGCGCGGCGCGGTCGCCGGCGAGCCAGCGACGGCCAATCCCGGCGGGGGCGGCGGCATGACCCGGCGCAGCGAAGTCCGTGTCGATCCCCGGCCGAATGCCGCCCGAATGTCGGTTTGGCGCGACGGCACATGGCCGCGCCTGGACGAAGACACAGGGTCGCGCGGAGGTGACGGCTCGGCCTCGCACCCCCACGATGCGGCAATCGACCGCCGTAGCCTGCTGCTGGCCATGCCCGCATTGGCCATTTTGGCCCGCCCGGCCGCAGCCCAGGCCTTCCCCGCCCGCGCCATCCGCATGGTGTTGGGCGCCGGCCCCGGCAGCGCGCCCGATGTCGCGGCGCGGCTGATGAGCGAGCAACTCAGCACCCGTTGGCGCCAGCCGGTGGTGGTGGAGAACCGGCCCGCCGCCAACGGCAATCTGGCGGCGCAGCTCGTCGCCGCGGCCGACGGCGATGGCCACACGCTGCTCTTTGCCCAGGCCTCCATCCTGCTGCTGAACCAATATCTGATGCGCAACCCGGGGTTCGACCCGCAGCGCGACTTCGCGCCGATCTCCCTGTTGATGGCGACGCCCTTCCTGATCTGCACCGGGCCCAACCATCCGGTACGGTCGCTGGCCGATCTCGTGACGCAGGCGAAGGCGGCGCCGGGGCGGCTGAATTTCGCCACCTCCTCAGGCACCAACCTGCCGCGTTTCGCCGGCGAGCTGCTGTGCCGTGCCGCGGGCATCGAGATGACGAACGTGCCCTACAGCTCGATGGCCGGCGCGGTGCAGGACACCATCGCGGGGCGCTGCGACTTCATCATCGAGGGTACGCCAGTGCTGACGCCACAGGTGCGCGGCGGCCAGATGCGGCCACTGGGCATCACCGGGTCCGAACCGTTTCCGGGGCTGGAAAAGGTGCCGCTGATCGCCGCCGCTTACCCGGCCGTCACCTCGGTGGGCTGGTTTGGCCTGGTCGGGCCGAAGGCGATGCCCGGGGTGCTGGTGCGGCGCATCCAGGCCGATGCGGCCGATGTGCTGGCCTCGCCCGCGCTGCGCGAGCGCCTCCTGCGCGATTTCGGCAGTCGCACCGTGGCCAGCGATCCGGAGGACTTCGCCAGCTTCCTGGGCCGCGAGCGAGATACCTACCGTCCGCTCATCGCACAGGTTGGGGCGACGCTGGACTGACCGGGGGCGCCATGGTGAAACGGCGGCAGGAGATCACGCCATGAACCCGACCCGCCGCGCCACCCTTCTGGCGGGACTTTCGCCCGCGCTCGCCCCAGCCCAGGGCGCCTGGCCTGAGCGCCCCGTCCGCATCATCGTCCCCTTCCCCGGCGGCTCCACGCCCGATACCGCGGCGCGCGTGCTGGTGCCGCATTTCACCGAGGTGTTCGGCCAGCCCTTCGTGGTGGAGAACCGGGCCGGCGCCGGCGGAAATATCGGCACCGAAGTGGTGGCGCGGGCGACGGACGGGCACACGCTGGGGGTCTCGATCAACGGGCCGCTGGCGACCGCACCGGCGCTGTTCACCAATCTGGGCTACGATCCGGTGCGCGACATCGCGCCGATCTCGCTGCTGGTGCGCACCGGCCAGGTGCTGGCGGTGCATCCCTCGGTGCCGGCGCAGAATTTTGCCGAGTTCGTCGCCTACGCACGGGCCAATCCGGGGCGAATTTCCTTTGGCTCGGTCGGCGCCGGCTCGGGCGGGCATCTGGCGATGGCCGATCTGATGGCCCGCACCGGCATCGAGATGGTGCATGTGCCCTATCGCGGCTTCCCGCAGGCGGTGGTCGATCTGGTGGCTGGGCGCATCCAGGCCATCGTCATCATCGTCTCCGGCATCCTGCCGCAGCTGCGGGAGGGGATGGCGCGGCCGCTGGCGGTGACGGCGGATGTGCGGGTGCCGCAGCTACCGGAGGTGCCGACCCTGGTGGAAAGCGGGCTGCCGGGTGCGGACAGTTACGCCTGGATCGGCTTGATCGGGCCGGCGACGATGCCGGCCGAGCGGGTGACGCGGCTTTCGGCCGAGGCGCGGCGGGCGTTGGGCGCACCGGCGGCGCGGGGGCGGATGGAAACGGCCGGCTTCCAGGTAACGGCGAGCACCGCGCCAGAATTCCGGACCTTCATCGCCGAGGAGGCGGAGCGGTGGGGCGGGCTGATCCGGCGGCAGGGGATCCAGCCGGAGAGCTGAGCCCCGGCACGCCGCCCCCCCCCGCCTCACACCTTGCGCGTCAGCGTCGGCACCTCTTCGCGCAGGCGAAAGCGCAGCGCCGACCAGATGTTGTCCAGGGCCACCTGAGTCACCGGCAGCAGGCCGGCCTGGGTCAGGGGCTCCCAGCCATGGTCGCGGTCGAGGTCGGAACGCACCGGCCCCCCCTTCTTCGGATAGGCGAACCAAAGCCGGCCACCGACGCCGTAGAGGTCAAGCGCGCGGGCGGCGGCACGGGCCAGGCTGGCCCGGTCGGACGCGAAAGCGAGGATGAGTTCGGGTTCAGAGGCGGTGGAGGCAGGCAGGCCATGTTTCAGGCCCGCCGGTGGGTCGATGACGGCACAAACCATGCCGGGCTTGAAGCCGAGTTTGCGGGGAATGGAGACGGGGGTAAGGGTGTCGCTCAGTGTGAATCCGGGGCATCAGCCCCGACCTCCCAAAACAAAAGGGGCCGACGCGCGGTGCGCGCGTGGCAAAATCATGACGGGCCGGTCCCTTACGCCCCTCCGACGCATGGATCAAACCCCAAAATGCAACATCTGCCCAGCGAAAAGCGGGGGGCATGCCTTTTCCCTGCGCGGGGCTTGCGGCACAACGCTTCCAAAAGCCTGGGGAACCCGTCCATGATCGCTCGCCGTTCGATGCTGGCCGTGCCGCTGCTGGCGCCCTCGTTGTCGCGGGCGCAGGCCGAATGGCGGCCCACCCAGCCGATGCGCATCGTCATCCCGGCCGCGCCCGGCGGCACCACCGACATCATGGGGCGCATGCTCGCGCAGCATTTGCAGAACCGGTTCGGCGTGAACGCGGTGGTGGACAACCGCTCGGGCGGCGGCGGCACCATCGGCACGCTGGACCTGCTGCGCGCGCCGCCGGATGGGCTGACTCTGCTGTCGGGCAATATCGGGCCGCAGGCCATCGCCTATTCGCTGTTCCGCAACCTGGGCTATCGGGCGGACCAGCTGGCGCCGGTCTGCAACATGATCCGTGGGCCGAACGCCCTGCTGCTGCACCCGTCGGTGCCGGCGACGACCGTGCCGGAATTCGTCGCCTGGCTGAAGGCGAACCCAGGAAGGGCCGCCTATGGCAGCTCGGGCGTCGGCCAGTCGCCGCATCTGTCCGGCGTGTGGTTCTGCCAGTTGACGGGCACCGACGCGACGCATGTGCCCTTCCGTGGCGCCGGGCCGCTGATGATGGATCTGGTGGCCGGCAACATCCAGTTCAGCTTCGACAACCTCACCACCTCGGTGCAGCAGATCCGCGCCGGTCAGGTGCGGGCGCTGGCGGTGACGAGCGCTGACCGCAACGCCTCCCTGCCCGAGCTTCCGGCGCTGCGCGAGACGCTGCCGGAGCTGGCGCCGTATGAGGTCAACACCTGGTTCGGCATGTTCGCGCATGGCCAGACGCCGGCGCCGGTGGTGGCGGTGTTGAACCGCGAGATCAACGCGCTGCTGGCGACCGCCGAGACGCAGGCACGGTTCGCCCAGATGGGCGGCGTGCCGATGCCTGGCAGCCCGGACGACTTTGCCCGGTTCGTGACGGCGGAGACGGAGAAGTGGCGCGGCGTCATCCGGCGCGAAGGCCTGCAGATGGATGTATCGTGATGCGGCGCTTTCATAGCGCGGCGGCAGCGCCTGCCGAGGACGCGGCCTCGCGATCCACGGAAGGTCTCGCAGCCGGGCAGGCATGCGGCGGCGCGGACGGAGTCACGGCACAACGCGCGGCGACCGGGCCGGTGCGGCGCCGGCAAGTGCTGGCCGCGGCACTGACGCCTTTGGCAGCCCCAGCTGGCGCACAAGGCACCTGGCGGCCCGGCGCCTCGGTGCGGATCATCGTGCCCGTGGCGGCGGGCGGCACGACCGACATCATCGGCCGCATCGTGGCGCAGCACCTGCAGGGGCTGTGGGGCAGCCCGGTGGTGGTGGAGAACCGGCCCGGCGCCGGCGGCACCATCGGTTCGGCCGAGATGGCGCGGGCCCGCCCCGATGGGCTGACCCTGCTCAGCGGCAATGTCGGCAGCCAGGCCATCGCCTATACGCTGTTCCGCAATTTGCCCTACACACCGGCGCAGCAGGTGCCGGTCATCGGTACCATCCGCGGGCCGAACGTGCTGGTGTGCAACAACGACGTGCCGGCGCGGACGCTGCCGGAATTCATCGATTGGGTGCGCGGGCAGCGCGGTCGCGCCAGCTTCGGCAGCACCGGGGTGGGGCAGAGCACCCATCTGACGCCGGTGTGGATGCTGCAGCTGCTGGGGGTCGAGGCGGTGCACGTGCCGTTCCGCGGCAGCGCGCCGATGCAGACCGACCTGCTGGCCGGCAACGTGCAGTTCGCCATCGACAACCTGACCGGGGTGATCGAGGTGATCCGCTCCGGCCGGGTGCGCGGGCTGGCGGTGACATCAGCGGGGCGCAGCCCGCAACTGCCGGAGATCCCGGCCCTTCAGGAGGCCGGCGGCGAGCTGGCCGGCTTCGACGTGAACACCTGGTTCGGCATCTTCGGGCCTCCGGGACTGCCGGAGGCGGTGGTGCGGGGCGTGAACGCGGATATCCGTACGATGCTGGAGACCCCAGCGACGCAACAGCGATTCGCTGAACTCGGCGGTGCGGCATTTCCCGGCACACCTGAAGAGTTTGTGGCGTTCGTTCAGGCGGAAACCGAACGCTGGGGTGTAGTGATCCGGCGCGAGGGATTGAAGCTGGATGCATAATGAAGCCATAAATGCCAGGGAGACCATTTATGCCTCAGACTTACCTGGAAAATGCAAATTCCAATAATATTCGCTTTAGCAACGCCGATTTTATGAAAATAAGCGACTATTCGCGGAAAGATATTGGCGGCCTTGTCTTCATCGACAACAAAGTTAGTATAGTCGCCTCGTTCTTCGAACAGAAAGATAGGAATCGGGATGGCCGCGTATCGGCAGGCGAGCGTCTGTTGTCATTGACTACATCTTCTTACCAACCGAGCCCGAATATTGACGAAATCTTGAATTTTTCTCAGTATGATCTGCGAGTGGTGCAGCGCGATGCTGCTTTCTGCCAGGAAATCACCGCGCGGCGCCAAAGGATTTACCCCTCACGATACCGATGTTACTGCCTACAAAC
>CAXTJY010000217.1:2835-6880 GCA_964244395.1 uncultured Rhodovarius sp. | reverse complement strand
GTGGTCAGCAGCAGCGCCACCAGGAACAGCACGAGGACGGAGGCGCGGATCTCGAACAGCCGCTGGTCCACCTCGCGCGCCTCGCGCGTCAGCAGCATGATGCCCACGGCCTGGCCGCCGCGCCGCGCGGGCTCGGCCACGCTGACCAGCAGCCGCCCATCAGGGGTGCGGCGGATATAGGGGGTGACGCCGCCTTCCAGCGCCATGCGCAGCTCCTCGCGCCGGTCCGGCCCCAGGGCGGGCTGCCAGTCGAAGCTGTCGGCGTCGCTGGCGGTATCCACCACCACCGAGGTGCGGGCGGGGCGCGGCAGCAGGGTGAGAAGGCGCTCGTACAGCTCGGCCAGGTTGTCGGACAGGGCGCCGCGTGGCGCGGGGGGTGCCAGCGGCTCGGTGACCACGGCGCCACCCGCGCCCTCGCGCACCCGGCTGTCGGCGACGACCAGGCCGGTGGTGTCGAACAGCCGGGCCTGGGTATTCGGAGAGGGCTCCACGAGACGGCGCAGCAGCGGGCGGGCGAGTTCGGGCACCAGCACGGCGCGGTCGTTCTCGATGCGGACCGCCGCCTCGCCGATCGCGCCGGCATAGATGCGCGACTGGGTGCGCATGGCCTCGACGTCGCCGGCCAACAAGCCGTTCTGATACTGGTCGAGATACAGCAGCGCGGCGGCCAGAAGTGCGGGCGGCAGGGCGTTCAGCAGAAGGATGCGGCGCAGCAGGGGCGAGACCCAGCGGCGGCGGCGCGGCGCCTCCGGCAGCACCACGCGGGCCTCGGGCAGAATGGCGCCGTCGGGCACCCTACCTTCGCCCGCTGGCGCGCAGCTGGGCCACGATGGCGCGGGCCAGGCAGTCGTTCAGCAGCGCCATCGTGGCTGGCCGCTCCGCACGCGGCGCCCGCTCCATGTCCGGCCCGTCATTCTCGGTCCAGTGATACATCCAGTCGTAGCGGCGCAGCAGCGGCACGCCTTCGGTCGCCGCCGTGACCCGCATGGCGTCGCGGTAGCGGTCGATGTCCGAATTGGCACGCAGAAAGCGGCTGAACTGCTGGTCCATCAGGGCCACCTCGGCGCCTGCGGCGCGGATGCGGGTGATGCCGTCATTCAGCGTCTGCGTCAGCTCGTCCACTTCCAGGGAGCGCACCGCTTCCACCGTGCCGGTCTGCCACAGCACCAGATGCGGGCGCAGCGCGGGCAGTTCGCGCAGGATCAGCGCCAGGCTTTCGGGCGCCGTGGCGCCGCGCTGGCCGCGCGCCTCGACGGTGACGCGCAGGCTGGGGAAGCGCTCGTTCAGCAGCGTGGCGATGCGGGCGTGGTAGGGTTGGGTGGCCCCTGCGGTCTCGGCGGTGGCGCTGCCGCCGATCAGCACGCGCAGTTCGCCCTCGCGGATGGCGGCGCGGGTGCGGGGCAGGGCGGCGCCGTCCAGCAATTCGGCCGGCACGTCGCAGGGGGCGGCCATCCCCGGGCCGCCGCCGCACAGCATCAGCAATGCGAGGAGGAGGCGACGCATGGTCAAGCCGTATCCGTTGCCACACCGGGCGGCAAGGGATTTGGCGCCGCCTTGGTCGCCCGCAGCTTCTGGCCGTACCAGGCGGCGACCCAGGCGACCGCCAGCAGGCAGGCCAAGCCGAGCGCGTTGACCGCGATCTGCATCGCCCAGCCGTCATCCCGCTCCAACGCCAGCCGCCCCAGAAAACTGAGAAAGATGGAGGAGCAGAAGACCGGCAGGCCTTGCTGCCCCATGAGCACGAAGGGCCGCGCGATGGGGCCGTTCAGCCAGGCGGCGCCGCGCGGCACGAGGTGCGCCAGCAGGTAGGTGGCGGCCAGCAGCGAGAGCAACCGCAGCGGGTGCAGGCTGGTCTTGTCCACCCCGTCGAGCAGGGCGGCCCAGGGGCCGGGCAGCGCGGCGAGCCATTCCGGCGCGTGCCACACCGCCAGCATGGCGGCGCCGCAGGGCAGCAGCAGCGCCAGGCAGGCGGCGAGGATCCAGCGGCTCCAGGGCAGGCGGAAGGCGGTCCGCCCTGGCGGCGCGAAGCCGATGACGACGCCGCAGACGAACAGCAGCTGCCACGCCAGCGGGTTGAAGAACCAGCCGCCGCCGGTCCAGGACGGCAGGTTGAGCCCCCAGTGGCGGACCACGACGTAGAGGATCAGCGAGCCGGCCAGCAGGACACGCGGCCGAAGCAGCAGCGGCAAGGCGGCCGCGAACATCGCCAGCAGCACGATGTAGAGCGGCAGGATGTTGAGGAAGGCCGGCTGGAACACCAGCAGCAGCGCCTGCACAAGCGCCTCGTAGGGGGCGTTGCCGAAGGCGTCCATCTGCAACTCGTCGAGATAGGCGGCCCGATCGAGCGCCTGGGCGGAGAATCCGACCTGCGCGGTGAACACCACGAACAGGAAGACATGCGCGACGTACAGGGTGCCGACGCGGCCCAGCACCCGGGCGGCGGCGAAGAACCAGCCCTCGCGCAGCATCAGCAGGCCATAAGCGATGCCGCCGGCGTACCCCGCCAGGAAAACGAAGACCTCGGTGGCGTCGGCCATCATGAAGTTGCGGATGGTGAGCAGCCCCAGCCAGTTGCCGGGCACGTGGTTGATGAAGATGAACCAGAGCGCGATGCCGCGGAACACATCGGCCCGCAGGTCGCGCGCGCTGCGGATCAGGTGCTGCATGGCGGCAGCATAGTCCCTTGCGCGCCGGCCGGCGATGCCGCATCCCGGCCTGCATGGACAAGGCGAATGAACTCGTGGCGCGGGGTGCCGACCGGCACCGCGCCGGCCGCATGGCGGAAGCGGAGAGCCATTACCGCCGGGCGCTGCGGCTGGAACCCAACCACCCGGATGCGTTGAACCTGCTGGGCGTGGCGCTGCGGGCGCGCGGCGTGCTGGCCGAGGCGCTGGAAGTTTCGGCGCGGGCGGTGGCTGTCGCTCCCGAGCAGCCGCTGATGCTGGCCAATCACGGCGCCGCGCTGGCCGAGGCCGGCCGGTTGGACGAGGCCGTGGCGGCGATGCGGGCGGCGCTGGCCCGGGCACCGGCCGATGCGGTGACGTGGCGCAACCTGGGCCAGGCGCTGGCGGCGCAGGGCGATGCGCTGGCGGCGCAGGAGCCGTTGCTGACAGCGGCGAAGCTGACGCCGGACGACCCGGAGGCCTGGCTGGCCCTGGCGCAGGCGCATGCCCAGGCGGGCGAGCCGGTGGGGGCGCGGGGCGCGGCCCAGGCGGCGCTGGCCAGCGCAGGCCGCAACCGGGGCGCGGTTGAGCAGGCGCATTTCATGCTGGCGGCGCTGGGCGAGGGCGCGGTGCCCGGCCGTGCCCCGGCCGGCTACGTGCGAAAGCTGTTCGACCAGTTCGCGCCGCGTTTCGACGCCGAGCTGGAGGGGCGGCTGAACTACCGGACCCCTGCCCTGCTGGGGGCGGCGCTTGGCGCGGTGCTGCCGGCGCACGGTGCGCTGTCGGTGCTCGACCTGGGTTGCGGCACCGGGCTTTCGGGGGTGGCGCTCAAACCCTTCGCGCGGCGGCTGGAGGGGGTGGATCTGTCGCCCCGCATGCTGGATGCGGCGCGGGCGCGGGGGATTTACGCAGCGCTGCACGAGGCCGATCTGCTGGACTTCCTGCCCAAGCGGAAGGCGGCCTACGACATCATCGCGGCGGCCGACGTGCTCAACTACCTGGGCGATCTGGCGCCGGCGCTGGCAGCGATGCGGGCGGCATTGCGGCCGCAGCGCCTCGCCGCCTTCAGCCTGGAGATCGGCGATGTGGCGCCATACGCCCTGGGGGCCGGTATGCGCTATCGCCACGAGCCCAGGCATGCTGGCGGTCTGGCAGTGGCTGCCGGCTTCACGGTGCTGTCGGCGGTAGAGGTGGTGCTGCGCGAGGAGCAGGGGTCGCCCGTGCGCGGGCTGCTGATGGTCTTGCGCTAGGGCCGATTGGCGGCGGCCGAGACGAACCGACGGCGCCGCTTCCCATGAGGGCCGCGGCCCCGGGCGCGCCTTGGGCGGCACGGGGACCGATGTCGAATTCCGGCTTGACTCAACCCCGCGAACTGGCCGCAC
>CAXTJY010000217.1:0-2825 GCA_964244395.1 uncultured Rhodovarius sp. | reverse complement strand
TCTCGCTGGAGCGGCCGGCGCCCGAACTCGCCGCCACCGTCACCCCGCTGCACCCTCTCTTCGCCGCCCGCGTCGAAGGGCTCGACCTGCGGCATCCCCTGCCGCCCGGCACGGCCCGCTGGATCGAGGATCAGATGGACCGCCATGCCGTGCTGGTCTTTCCCGACCAGGATTTGACCGACGAGCAGCAGGTCGCCTTCGGCGAGAATTTCGGCCCGTTGGAGGCGGAGAGCGCCAGCGTCGATATCCACAAGCGTCGGCTGGCCAACGCGCGGATGAACGACATCTCCAACCTGGACGAGAAGGGCCAGCTGCTGGCTGCCGACGACCGGCGGCGGATGTTCTCGCTCGGCAACCGGCTGTGGCACAGCGACAGCAGCTTCAAGCGGGTGCCGGCGAAGTATTCCATGCTGCACGGCCGGGTGGTGCCGCCCAGTGGCGGCAACACCGAATTCGCCGACATGCGGGCGGCTTGGGATGGGCTGCCGGCGGCGCAGCAGGCGACGTTGCGCGGCCTGGTGACGGACCATTCCCTGATCTACTCGCGCGCGCTGCTGGGCTTCGAGGACTACACGCCGGAGGAGCGGCAAAAATTCGCGCCGCAGCCACAGCGCCTGGTGCGCCGCCATGCCGGCAGCGGGCGGGAGACGGTCTACCTCTCCTCGCATATCGGCCAGATTCACGGCTGGCCGCGGCCGGAGGCGATGATGCTGATCCGCGACCTGATGGAGCACGCCACCCAGCGTCGCTTCGTCTACAGCCACGCCTGGGCCAAACATGATCTGGTGGTGTGGGACAACCGCTGCACGATGCATCGCGGCACCGCCTTCGACGACAAGCTGTTCCCGCGCGACATGCGCCGGGTGACGCTGTGCGATAGCGCGCCGACCCTCGAACAGGCCGCCTGATCCGGATTCGGCGGGGCCGGGGAAACCCGACGCCCGTCCTGGGACTTCTGCCAGGGTGAACGCATCCGTCATCGAGGCCGAGAGTCGCTTCCGCATCATGGCCGATACCGCGCCGGTGATGATGTGGATGTCGGGTGCTGACCGGGGCTGCGACTGGTTCAACGCCGGCTGGCTGCGTTTCACCGGCCGCCCGATGGTGCGGGAACTGGGCTTCGGCTGGGCCGAAGGCATCCATCCCGCCGACCGCGAGCGCTGCATGGCGACCTACTTCGCCGCTTTCGAGGCGGGGGCGCCGTTCCAGATGGAGTACCGGCTGCATCGGCACGATGAGTGCTGGCGCGTGGTGCTGGACCACGGCACCCCCCGTTTCGACGGGGATGGCCGGCTCGTCGGCTATATCGGCTGCTGCGTGGACGTGCATGAGCGGCACGAGCACGAAGCCACCGTGAAGGCCATGCTGCGTGAGCGCGACGTGCTGCTGCGCGAGGTGCATCACCGGGTGAGGAACAACTTCCAGCTGGTGATGAGCATGATCGGCCTGCGCCACGGTCAGCTTGAGGCGGAAAGTGCGGAAGGGGTGGTGCTGCGCGAGTTGCAGTCGCGCATCGGCATCATGTCGGCGATCCAGGATGAGCTGGTGTCGCAGCCGCACGCCGACCGGATCGACTTTGCCGGCCAGCTGCGCCGGCTGATGGCCTCGATGGATGACGGGCGCTTCGAGCAATTCGCCGAGATCGAGGCGCTGGAAGTACCGGTGGACCGGGCCTTGCCGCTGGCTCTGATCGCGGCCGAGCTGCTGTCCAACATCTACAAGCATGCCGCCATTGGCCATCCGGAGGGCGGGCGGCTGTGGGTCTCGCTGCAGAGCGTGGCCGGGACGGTGGTGCTGACGATGCGCGATAACGGGCCCGGCATACCGCCGCCGCTGGCCAGGCCGCGTACGGTGGGGCTGCAGATCGTGCGCGCGTTGGCGGCCCAGGCGGATGGCGCGGTGGAGGTCGATACCGCCCCCAGCTCCACCGTGCGGGTGCGGCTGAAGGCGCTGGCCTGATCCGGCAAGCCGCTGCTAGGCTCGCACCATGCTGGTGCAGGGCTTCCACGACGCCGAAACCGGGACGATCACCTATCTGGTGGGCTGCGAGGCGACGCGCCGCTGCGCGGTGATCGACCCGGTGCTGGGCTTCGACCCCGTCACCGGCCGCACCTCGGAGGCGCCGCTGCGGCCGGTGATCGCCGCGATCGACGGTGCGGGATGGACCCTCGACTGGGTGCTGGAGACGCATATCCACGCCGACCATCTTTCGGCTGGCGCGGCCCTGCGGCGGGCGCGGGGCGGAAGGCTGGGGATCGGCGCCGGCGTGGTGGCGGTGGAGCGCAATTTCGGCAAGCTGTTCAATTTCGGGATCGAGGCGGCAGGCTTCGACCGGCTGTTCGAGGATGGCGAGGACTTCGCGGTGGGCGAGCTGGCCGGGCGGGTCATCGCCACGCCGGGCCACACGCCGGACAGCCTGAGCTATCTGGTGGGCGACGCCCTGTTCGTGGGTGACACGCTGTTCATGCCGGATTCCGGCACCGCGCGCTGCGACTTCCCGGGCGGCGACCCGGCGGTGCTGTACCAGTCGATCCAGCGCATTCTGGCGCTGCCGGACGAGACGCGCCTCTTTGTCTGCCACGACTACAAGGCGCCGGGGCGGGACTGCGTGGCGTGGGAGACCACGGTGGCGGAGCAGCGGCGGCGCAACACGCATGTGCATGAGGGGGTGGACGAGGCGGCCTATGTCGCTCTGCGCCGCGCCCGCGACGCCGGCCTGCCGATGCCGCGGCTGATGCTGCCCAGCGTGCAGGTGAACCTGCGGGCCGGGACCATGCCGCCGCCGGATGCAAACGGGGTGCGGTATATCCGGATCCCGATCGACA
>CAXTJY010000216.1:6477-6907 GCA_964244395.1 uncultured Rhodovarius sp. | reverse complement strand
CCTTGGCCGAGCCCGGCCGCTGCCGCATCAGCACCAGGCCGGGCAGGCGGATCCAGCTGCCGGCGCGGGCGGTGTTGAGGCGCTGCGTGTCGTCGCAGCGCAGCGCGCGTAGCCGGTCGCGCAGCATGGCCAGCGGGTGACGGCCGAGGCTGAGGCCGAGGGCGGTGTAGTCGGCGACGGCGGCCTCGCCCTCTGTTTCGGGGGGGAGATGGATGGCGGGTTCGGGGAGGAGGTGAGTGTCGGGGTAGGGTGCTTTGGGCTCGGCGCCCGTGACATCGCTGACTTTGACCAGAGGGATGCCCTGGGCATCGACGCGGGAGGTGTCGCCTGCATCTGCGCGAGGAATGTCGTCGGCATCGGCCCGGGGAGTATCGAGGGTATGGCGGCCGGCCTCACCGTTATTGGCATTTCGCGTATGCACGGCAAAGAG
>CAXTJY010000216.1:2299-6467 GCA_964244395.1 uncultured Rhodovarius sp. | reverse complement strand
TGGCAGCGCGGCCAGCCCATTCGCCGAGCCGCGCGCGGCCCATATCGCTGCCCGCCGGGTCCGCCCCCTTTCGCCCGCGCTGGCACCGATGGCATCGGCGGCGGCAAGTCCTTCCAGAGCCAGCTTTCCCACGCCGGCGCGGGCAGCCACATCCTCGACCGAGGCGTAGGGGGTACGGCGGGCGGTGACGATGCGGTCGGCTTCCCCTTTCTGCATGCCGGAAATCATCCGCAGGCCCAGTCGAAGCGCGCCCTGTTCCAGGGTGCAGTCCCAATCCGACTCGTTCACATCCACCGGCCGTACCTCCACGCCATGCTCGCGCGCATCGCGCACGATCTGCGCCGGCGCGTAGAAGCCCATCGGCTGACTGTTCAGCAGCGCGGCGGCGAACACCGCGGGGTGGTGACACTTGATCCAGGACGAGGCGTAGACGAGCAGCGCGAAGCTGGCGGCGTGGCTTTCAGGAAAGCCATAGCTGCCGAAGCCTTCGATCTGGCTGAAGACGCGGCTGGCAAACTCCTCCTGATAGCCGCGCCGCACCATGCCCTGAACCAGCTTGTCACGGTATTGAGACACCCCGCCGGTTATCTTGAAGGTCGCCATGGAACGACGGAGCTGGTCGGCCTCGTCGGGCGAGAAGTGGGCTGCGACGATGGCCAGCCGCATCGCCTGCTCCTGGAACAGTGGCACACCCAAAGTCTTGCCCAGCACCTGCTTCAGCTCGTCGGGTGGGCCATGCTCGGGCGAAGGCTCCGGGTAGTTCGGCTCTTCCAGCCCCTGCTTCCGCCGCAGATAGGGATGCACCATGTCGCCCTGGATCGGCCCTGGCCGTACGATCGCCACCTCGATCACCAGGTCGTAGAACTTGTCCGGCTTCAACCTCGGCAGCATGTTCATCTGCGCCCGGGATTCCACCTGGAAGACACCCAGCGAATCCGCCCGCCGCAGCATGGCGAAGGTCTCCGGGCAGTCCTGCGGCAAGTCGGCCAGTCCCCAATCGGCGATGCCGTGCAGCCGCATCAGGTCGAGCGCCCGGCGCAGGCAGGAGAGCATCCCAAGCCCCAACACATCCACCTTCAGGATGCCCAGTGCCTCTACATCCTCCTTGTCCCATTCCAGCACAGTGCGGTCTTTCATCGCCGCGTTGCCGACCACCGCCAGCTCGATCAGCGGACCCTTGGTGATGACGAAGCCGCCGACATGGGTGGCGGTGTGGCGCGGAAAATCCTGCAGCTCCTCGGCCAGTTGCATGGTCATGGCCAGGTTCGGGTCGGCTGCGTCCAACCCTTCCTCCTTGGCCAGTTCAGGCAGCGTCCGTTCCCGCCCCGGCCCCCAGCTTGCCTTGGCCAATTTGGCGGTGACGTCCTCCGACAGCCCCATGGCACGGCCAACTTCGCGGATCGCGCTGCGGGCGCGGTAGCGGATCACCGTGGCGCAAATTGCCGCCCGTTCGCGGCCATAGCGTTCGTAGAGGTGCTGGATGACGATCTCGCGCTTTTCATGCTCGAAATCGATGTCGATATCCGGTGGCTCGCCGCGATCCGCCGAGATGAAGCGTTCGAACAGCAGGTCACTTTTAACCGGATCAATAGCGGTCACGCCCAGGACATAGCAGACGGCCGAATTGGCCGCAGAGCCACGACCCTGGCACAGGATGCCCTCGCCGCGAGCGAAGCACACGATCTCATGCACGGTGAGGAAATAGGGAGCGTATTCCAGCTTCGCGATCAACGTCAGTTCATACGCAACCTTCCTCCGGGTGGCCTCGTCGCTGGCAAGACGGTCCATGGCCGCCGCCACCCGTGCTTCCAAGGTCTGCTGCGCGGTGCGGCCGGGCTCCAGCAATTCGTCGGGGTATTCGTAGCGCAGCTGGTCCAGCGAAAAGCCCCGCGCTGCGTCGAGCACGCGGATGGTGTCGGCGATGGCTTCGGGATGATCGCGGAACAGCCGGGACATCTCGGCGGGGGATTTGATGTGGCGTTCGGCATTGGCCTCGGCAGCGTGGCCGAGTTCCGTGACCCGGCTGCGTAGCCGAATAGCAGTGAGTACATCAGCTAGGCGCCGGCGGTCCCGCTCGTGATAGCGCACGTCGTTGGTGGCGAGCAGCCGTACGCCGGCAGCGGTCGCCATGGAGCCAAGTCGGTTCAGGTGCCGCCGGTCATCGCCGCCCAGCGTGGCGGATGCAGCGAGGAAGAGAGGCAAAGCCGTCCGATGAAGCAGCGCCTGGGCGTCCCGACGAAGCTGGGCGGGGAAGGCGATGGGCGCCTCGACGAGTGCGAGACTTGTCCTTTGGTCTTTACGGACTCCTGCCGTGCTGCTCTCACGCGTTTCCAACAAACCCCCCTGACGCACTTCGAGCGCAATACCTCCGCGCGCCTTTGGCGTACCGTCCCAGCTTGGCTTTGACATGACATCGCTGCGCATCTTCGGCGCGACACCGGTGCCCAGCGCACCCCCCTCCGCCGGCGGCAGTGCCGCCACCACCCAGCCCTCCGCCGCCTCGTAAAAGGCCTCACGCCCAATCCGGCACTCTCCCTTGGGTGCCGCCATCCGGCCGCGCGAGAGCAAGGTGGTCAGCCGCCCATAACTTGCCCGGTCGGTCGGCCAGACCAGATATTCGGCGCCATCGGCCAAGATCAGCCGGCTGCCGACCGCGAAGCGCAGCCCGGCCTCCTTCGCCGCGACATGGCCGCGCACCACCCCGGCCAGTCCCTGGCTATCGCAAAGGCCGAAGCCGGCCAGGCCCAGCTCCTTTGCCCGCTTTGCCAACTCAAACGGGTGCGAGGCGCCGTCCAGCAAGGAGAAGTTCGAGCGCATCCCCAGCTCGGCATAGGCCGGCGGTGGCGGCTGCCCTGGTGCATCCTCACGAGGCGTCGGGCAGAAATTGACGATACTCATGGCAGCCGGCCATGCAGCAGCCAATGAACGCCCGCCTCGCGATACAGCCAGAGGCGCGTGCCGCCTTCCAACTCCACGCGCCAGTAGTCGCGGGTGAAGGCGGCAGTCACCTCGCCGTCGCCCGAAGGCGTAGCCGGCTGTCGCCACCATTCCGCCTCCAACCGCAGCGGACCAAGCGCCTGCCGCACCCGCACGGCTGGCCGGCCGAAAAGGGCAGGGGCCCCATCCGGCAATGGCGCCGTCACTTCCACTGGCCGCGGCCGGCGCAGCAGCAGCACAGGCTTGTCCGGGCTGGCCCAACCCGTGGGCATTGGCGGCGACACCTCATGCGCCGGCACCGTCGTCACGCTGTGTTCCGGCCAATGGCTCGGCCGCGCCGCCACCCGCCGCACCCACAGGCGCTGCGCCAGCCGGTCCAGAAGCTGTGCCAGTTCGCCATCTTCCGCCCCGCTCAGGCTGGCCTGAATCTCCGTCAGCGGCTCGGTCACCGCCGCCTCCAGCGCCATCCGCTCGAAACCGAGCCGCGGTTCCAGCGTGCCCAGCGGCTCGAAGAACAACCGGCGCAGATGCGCGGCCGCCCGGCTGGCGCGCCCCAGCCCCACCGCCACCTCCTGCATCGAGCCATCCGCTCGCCAGGCCAGCAGGGTGACGCGACGCACGCCCAGCCCGGCATCCCCCAGCCGGCCACACAGCTCCTCCAGCAAACGATCGAGCACGATGTCGATTCCCTGGCGGGTGATGACCGGTTCCATCAACTCGCGCGCGGCCCAGAGTTCAGGGGGCGGCGTCACCGGGCTGATGCTGGCGGGCGTGGCGCCGGCCAGCGCATCCAGCTTGGCAAGCAGCACAGGCCCGAAACGCCGGCCGAGCGGGGCGCGCGGCTGGGCCAGCAAATCGCCCAGGCGGCGCAGGCCCAGGCGGTTCAGGTCGCCAAGGATGGTGGGCATCCGCAAGGCGATGCCGAGCGGCAACCGCGCCAGCAGCCGCGGCTCGGCCGGCAGCGGCACCACCCCCGCATCCACCCGCGCGAGCGCGCCGGCGGCATGGGGGTTGGAGGCCACCGCGCCTTGCGCCCGCACTCCCTGCCGCGCCAGCCGGCGGAGCGCGTCAGTGAGCATTGCCTGCTCGCCACCGAACAGATGCGCGGCGCCGGTGATGTCCAGCACCAGCCCGTCCGGCGCCTGGGTGCCGGTAAGCGGCGACCAGCGCCGCGCCCACAGCGCCAGCCCGTGCAAGGCCGCCGCATCGACCTTGGCGTCCTCCGGTACCA
>CAXTJY010000216.1:0-2289 GCA_964244395.1 uncultured Rhodovarius sp. | reverse complement strand
ACCAGGATCAGCGTGGGGTAAATGGCTTGCGCATCGGCCATGCTTTGCCCGGCGTGCAGCCCTTCGGCGTCGGTGGCGGCGATCAGGCGACGGTTGCCATCCTGCCGCCAGGTGGCGAGCAGCCCCTCATGCCCGGCGCGACGCAGCCGGTCGATCGGCAGCAGCGGCAGATGCAGGGCGAGGAAGCGGCGGCCCCCATGGGCCGCGCGCCCATGCTGCCCGGGTATGGCGCGATGCTGCGGCCCGATGGCATGCCGCAACCCAGCCTTGGGGGGAATAAGGTGAGGAATCCGGGGGTGATTGCTCATCGGCGAACCTTGGCCGGCTTGGCCACTGGCATGTCCGTTGACTGTTCCAGCGGCTCGAGCCGGCCGGAGGCCGCGCGCCAGGCAACCTCCACCGCATCGCGCGGCCTGCCGCCGCGTGCTCGCAGCAATTCCAGCCGCCAATGCGGCTCATCGCCTTCAGCCGGCGAGACCCGCCAGCGGGTATGTGCCGCCGTCTGGGTGAAGGCTTCCGACATATCGGCACGCAGCAGCAGCCCCAGCCCGCCGCCGGCCTCGGCGGCCAGTTGCAGGCGTCGGGTCGCAGTCAGGTCCAGCGGCGCTCGCTGTTCCCACCCCGGCACCAGCAGGGTGCCGCCCACCGCGGGGCAACGCAAAGCCTCCTCCATGGCCCACAGCGCATCCTTCCAGCTCTCGGCGCGCAGAAGCACCAGCCGGTCCGGTGTCAGCCCCCAGGCGGCCAGGCCGGGCGGCCAGGCCTGCCATTCCGCCCGTGCGCTGCCGATCCACAGCACCGTGCCTGATGTGCGCCCCAGCACCATGGCGGCGAAGGCGGCGCCGCAGCCGGGTTCGGTGGCCAGCACCTCGTGCAACGCGGCGCGGGCCATGCCGGGCAGGCCGGAACAAACCTCGATGGCGCCCCCATCACGCCGAGCCGCCGGCGTGCCTTCGAGCCGCGCCACGCGGGCGCGCAGCGCGGCCAGCAAGGCGGCCTGGTCGAGCGCGTGGTCTTCGGCGGGGGTGACATCGGGAGCCAGCATGGGCCCATCATGACTCGGAAACGAGAACAAAGAAAGAACGATGAGTGCGTGCATAGAGCAGTGGCATCTTCTTATCGTCATGCCTGGCCTGGTCCGGGGTCTTTCTTTATCGTTTTAGAACAAATGGTTGGAATGACCGGGTCGAGCCCGGCCATGACGCTCCTCACACCCTGGCCATGGCAATCCTACAGTCCGGCCATGACGATCCCTCCTGCCTTGGCCAGGCGGAACCCTACAGCGCGCGCAGTTCCATTTTGCGGAAGCGCACTACCCCGCGGTCATTCACCGCGCCGCCCGGGCCGGGCACGCCCAGCCCATGCTGCAGCGCGATCCGCCCAGCGGCATTCCGGCTGTGCCTGACCCCGTCCACCGTCTTCTGCCCGTTCAGCACCACGGTGAATGCATCGCCTTGGGCGGTGATCTCCATGGTGTTCCAACGGTTCCCGGCGCGTGGCATCGGGTCCACCGCCGCCATATCGACGATGGCGCCGGTGCCGTAGCGCTGCTCCGGCCGTTCATCCCACAGATTGACCTCATAGGCGTTGACCGCATTGATCGTGGTGGGGTCGGTACAGCGGATGAAGATGCCGCTGTTGGTCGCAGTGTCGATCCACACCTCGCTCACCAGGTGGAAATTGCCGTAGCTGGCGCGGCTGACCAGGAAGCCGTTGCCCCGGTCCGCGACCGCCAAACCCTCCTCGATCCGCCAGTTGGCGTCACCCACCCGGTCCCAACCGTCGAAATCCCGGCCGTTCAGCAGCGCCGTGCCCTGTGCCCGCGCCAGGCCCGCTGCCAGCAGCGCCGGCATGGCCAGACAAAATGACCTTCGATCCATTGAAATGTTCCTCCCTGGTGGCCGGATTCTCCCGGGCCTTCCATGCGCCAGACTATCCCGATCCTTGCCGGGGACCACTGAAATCTTCTGGCGCGCCGCTTGCATGGCCTGGGCATCCCCGACCGGAAGGCGACCCGCTTGCCCAGCGCCCCCACCCGCCGTGCCGTCCTCGCCAGCGCCGCCGCCCTTCCCGCGGCCAGCTTGGCCCAGCCCGCCACCACCCTGCGCATCATCCATGCCGGCGACCTGCAAAGCCTGGACCCGATCTGGACCACCGCGCCGCCCACCAAGGACTACGCCTTCCTCACCTTCGACCAGCTCATCGCCGTCGATGCCGACTACGTCCCCCGCCCGCAGATGGCGGAAGGCTGGGCTGTGGAGGATGACGGGCGGAGCTGGGTGATAGGCT
>CAXTJY010000215.1:319-6911 GCA_964244395.1 uncultured Rhodovarius sp. | reverse complement strand
CAGGTCGCCACCAAGGGCAACCGGCTGATCCTGGGCGAGCCGGACAACGCCGTCTCGCCGCGCGCGCAGGCGGTGGCGGATGCGTTCAAGGCCGGCGGTCTGGGCTGCCGGGTGAGCTCTGACATCCGGCTGGAACTGTGGCTGAAGCTGATCGGCAACCTGGCGAATGGGCCCCTGTGCACCGCGGCGCGGCAGAACATCAAGGCGATGCTGTCGGACCCCGTGCTGCGCCAGGCCTCGCTGCGTTGCATGGCGGAGGGGATCGCCATCGGCCGCGCCCTGGGGCTGACCATAGACATGGACCCGGAGGAGCGGCTGGCGGCGAGCGGCAGCACGGCGCATCGGCCGTCGATCCTGCAGGACCTCGATGCCGGCCGACCGATGGAGATCAAGTCGCTGTTCGACATGCCGTTGCAGATGGCACGCGATCTGGGCGTGCCGACGCCCACGCTGGACCTATGCGTGGCGCTGGTGCGGCAGCAGGCGCTGAATGAAGGGATTGCGACATGATCGCGCTGTATGGGGTGCTGCGGTCGCGGGCTTCGCGCAACGTGTGGCTGGCGCATGAGGCGGGGCTGGAATTCCGGCACGTGCCGGTCATCCAGGTGTATCGGGCGGGGGCGGGGCAGCTGCATACCGGCAGCCCGGAGTTCCTGGCGGTGAATCCCTCGGCGCAGGTGCCGGCGATGGTGGATGGCGATTTGGTGCTGAGCGAGTCGCTGGCCATCAACCTGTATCTGGCGAAGCGCTATGGCGGCGCGCTGGGACCTGCGGATGTGGCCGAGGACGGGCTGATGGGGATGTGGGCGCTGTGGGCTGCGACCGGCGTGGAGCCGCATTCGCTGCAGATTTTGTACAACCGCGTCGGCAAGCCGCCGGCGGAGCGGGATGCGGCGCTTGCGGATGCCTCGGTGGAGGCGCTTCGCGCGCCGTTCGCGGTGCTGGACAAGGCGCTCGCCGCCACCGGATATCTGGTCGGTGAGCGGTTCACCGTGGCGGATGTGAATACGGCCGAGATCGTGCGCTACGCCCTGCCGGCGCCGGAGCTGTTCGAGGCGGCGCCGCATGTGCGGGGGTGGATGACGGCCTGCCATGCGCGGCCGGCGTTCAAGAGGATGATGGCGGAGCGGGAGGTGGAGCCGGCGTAACTCCACAACACGTCATGGCCGGGGTGGACCGGGCCATCTCTGCGTTCATCGCACGCCCTCCCCGCCAGAGATGCCCGGGCCGAGCCAGGGCATGACGATCAGGCAGGGAGCTTCTGGCCCAGCACCCAGCCCTCCCAGCTTCGCACCCAGGGGTCGTCCGGGATGTGGTCGGGGCGGCCGGCGTCGAGCACCTGGATGAGGCAGAGCAGGCCCAGCACGCAATCCAGCCGGTCCTCGCCGGCGGAATCCTGGCCGAAGCCGGCGGTCACCGCCGCGCGCATCGCGGTATCGGGCGCCACGCCAAGCCGGTGGAAGGCGTCGAGCAGCGCGGGCGCCAGCGCCAGCCGCGCCGTCACGTCCCGTTTGCTGCCGCTCAGCCGCAAGCCCAGGTGGCGCAGCGCCTCGGCCGGATAGACCTCGGCCAGCACCGCCCGGCCGGGGGCCAGCAGCGAATGCAGCCCGCCCTCGAACGGCCATAGCGCCAGCGGCGCCCCGGCGCTCAGGGCGGGCCCCAGCCAGTCGCGCCACGCCGAGATCGCAGCCTTGCCGGATTGGTTGGCGCCCAGGGTCCACAGCACCGGCGCACCGGCCGGGCGCTCGGCGGTCGCCCGGTCGCACAGGCGCGAAAGGCCGGAGGCATCCGCCATGCCGAGGGCGAGGGCGTGCGACAGCCGCGTCATGCCCTTCAGGCCGCGCTCCGGGTAGAAGGGGCGCAGGGGGCCGATCGTCGCCAGCGATTCGTTGACCTGGAAGAAGGCCGGCATCGCGCCACAGCCGCGCAGGAAGGCCGGGAAGCCGGCCTCGGCGCGCCCTGCCGCCAGGGCACGCGGTAGGCCCAGGGGCAGGTCGAGGCCCAGGGCGACCGGCGCGCCATCGGCCAGCAGCCCGGCCAGCCAGGCAGCCGGTTCGCCCACCAGGCGGGGTGCCTCCGCCCGCCATTTCCCGCCCACGCGGCGTGCCCGCGCGTGATAGCGTTTGGCCGGATGCATCGACCAGTCGGCATGCACCGCGATCACCGGAGCCGCCCATGAGCACGACCCATCCCGATGGCAGCTACAGCGCCCTGGCCAAGATCTTTCACTGGGTGACCGTACCACTGCTGGTTTTCGCCCTGGCCAGCGGCTTCACCATCGGCCACATCGCCGAGCCTTCGAAGCTCACCTTCTACGCCATCCATGAAAGCCTGGGCCTGACCATCCTGCTGGTCGCCATAGCAAGGCTGGCCTGGCGGCGCATCAGCCCACCGCCTGCCCTGCCCGACCATGTGCCGCGGGCGATGCGGGTGGTGGCGAACGCAACGCACCAGCTGCTCTATGCCGCCCTTATTATTCAGCCGGTGCTGGGCTTCCTGGCCACCAACGCCTTCGGCTTCCCGATGCGCGGCGCCACCGCCTATCTGGGATTCATCGACCTGCCGAAATTCATGGAGGCGTGGGAGGGGTTGGCGAAGGCGCTGCTGTTCGCGCACTGGCTGGTCGGCTGGAGCCTGCTGCTGCTGATCCCCGCCCATGTCGCCGGCGCCCTGTTCCATCACGCCATCCGGCGGGACGGCACATTGATGCGGATGCTGTGATTCTTTTGTTGCAACGCAGTGGCGCGGCGCGCTTGCATGGCACGTCCTGCAGGAGCTCCGCCCATGCGTCGTCGCACCTTGCTGTCCACCCCGGCGCTGGTGCTGGCCGGGGCCCCCGCGCTGGCGCAGACCGCCGAACCCGTCGACGTGCTGCTCGTGCTGGCGGTCGATGTCAGCCGCTCGGTCGATGAGGATGAGGCGCGGCTGCAGCGCGAGGGCTACCGCGCCGGCGTGTCCGACCCCCGCGTGGTCGAGGCGATCACCCGGGGCATGATCGGCGCCATCGGCGTGGCCTATGTGGAATGGGCCGGCTTCGAATACCAGCGGCTGGTGCTGCCGTGGACGCGCATCGCCAGCGCGGCCGACGCGCATCTGTGGTCCGACCGCCTGGCGGAGGCGCCGCGGGCCAGCCTGTCCTGGACGTCGATCTCGGCCGCCATCGACTTCTCCCGCCGCACCCTGGCCGAGGCGCCGTTCGAGGGGACGCGCAAGGTGATCGACGTGTCGGGCGATGGGGTGAACAATTCCGGCCGGGCGGTCGAGACAGCGCGCGACGAGGCGGTGGCGGACGGCATCGTCATCAACGGCCTGCCGATCGTGAACGACCGACCGACCTTCGGGCGTGGGCCGCCGATCCCGCTCGACCTGTATTTCCAGAACAGCGTGATCGGTGGCTTCGGCGCGTTCATGGTGGTGGCGGAGGATTTCGAAGCGTTCGGGACGGCGGTGCGGCGGAAGCTGATCCGGGAGATTGCGGATCTGGGATCGACGCCGGCCTAGGGCCCTGCGTTCAGGCCAGCCCGCAAGCCTTCGTCGGGTATCAGCCCCTCGCGCAGGAACAGGTCGATCAGCACCAGGTTCACGTTGAACTTCACCCCGTCGGTGTCGCGCACCGCCTCCAGCAGCCGCGCCGCCGGCCACAGCTCGAACCGCTCCACCTCGTCGTCGTTCGGCCGCGGCGCGAAGTGTTCCGGCAGGTCGATGTCGAAGATGTGCAGCACGTCGCGCCGCAGGCCCTCGTCGTTGGTCAGGATGTAGCTGGCCCGGCTGGTGCGGCGGGCGGTCGCCACGAGTTCGGCTGCCATGCCGGCCTCCTCCGCCGCCTCCTTCACCAGGCAGGTCGCGGCATTCATCCCGGCCGGGATGCCGCCTGCGACGATGTTGTCGATCAGCCCTGGCGCCACCGCCTTGTCCCGCGCCCGGATGCCGATCCACACATGCAGGCCGTCCGCCCGCCGCACCAGCCCGTTCAAATGCACCCCCTGCCCGATCACGCCGAAGGCCGGCACCGCGCCGCGGTCGATGGTGGCCAGCACCGGCCCCTCGGCGGCGGCGCGGATATCGAACATCTCGCGCCGGATGCGCAGGAAGCCGCGGTCGCGCAGGTGGCCGCACAGTTCCTCCAATGCCGCGCTGCGCATCGCCGGGGTGCGAAAGCGCGACGCCAGGGCCACTCCCTTACCGTCGAAATGCACATCCCGTGGAAAGAAGGTCAGCGCCTGCGCGAGCTCCGGGCGGACCCAGCCGACCTGGCTGTCGGCGATGCGAAAAGGCAGCAGATGCGCCGGCGACGGGGTGTTGTTGCAGGCGTCGATGTGGCGCTGGAAAGGGCTCATTCGCCCCTATCGGTCAATCGCGCCGCGGCGGCAATGCGATGGCAGGCGGCGGCGGCAGAGGCGCGGCGGCCGTGCTGCCGCTGGGCACCGGCGTCAGGCTCAGCCAGGTCGCCAGCAAGGAGGGCCATAAGCCCGTGCCTCCCACCATCGCCCAGCTCCTTCACTGTCCCGGCATCATCAGACCGGCGCAATGTGGCGGGGTGGTGACCGGAACATGTCGAAATGTTCCGGCCGACCTGGACTTTGCTGGCTAAGGCGCGATCCAGGCACCCCTCCGCCGGTCGAGCGACCACGCGCCGCTGTCGCGGCTGATGCGCTAGGCCGCGGCGGAGGACAGAGCCTCGCCGAGCTGCTGGACCTTCTCCGCGTTCTTGGATTCGGCCTTGCCGGCCATGGCCACGGTGGACTGGCCCAGCTTGCCGACCATCTCCTTGACCGCCTCGCCATCGACCGGGTCAGCCTGCAACAGCTTCTTCAGCCGTTCGAGGTCACGCACCATGCCTTTGGCGCCGGGTGTTTCCATCTCGCCCAGGGTCTTCTCCCAGCCCTCGATGTTGGTGACGGCGGCCTTGATGGTAAAGCCTTTCACGCCGTCGGTGATGTGCTTGATGGTCGCTGCGAATTGCGGCATCGGATGTCTCCGTTCTGTCCGGCAGTGATATGCCGGCCAGGGGGTCAACCGGCGCCTGGGTGCCTGGTTCACTGCACACGAAATCGTCATCCGCCGCGTGCGCCGGCCTTCCGCAGGATCGGCAGCCAGCGCGCCTGCTCGGCGGCGATGAAGTCGGCAAGGTCGGCGCGCACCGGCTGCACCCCCACCTCGGCGTAGCGCCGCAACAAGCCTGGATCGGCCAGCGCTTCGGCGGCGGCGGTGCGCAGGCGGGCAAGTTCGGCGGTCGGGGTGGCGGCGGGTGCATACAGCGCCTGCCAGGAGGAGGCGTCGTAGCCGGCAACCCCGACCTCGATGAAAGTGGGCAGCGCAGGCAGCAGGGTGGAGCGGGCGGCGGTGGTGACCGCCATGGCGCGCAGCTGGCCGGCGGCGGCCAGTGGCGCCAGCAGCGTCTGGCTGTCCAGCATGAAATCCACCCGGCCGGCGACCAGGTCGGTCACCGCCTGCGGCGTGCCGCGATAGGGCACCACCTCGAAATCCACCCCGGCCAGCTTCTTCAGCAACTCGCCCGCCAAATGGGACGCGGCGCCGATGCCGGTGGTGGCAAAGCGCGCCTGGCCGGGGCGCGCCCGCAGCCAACCCAGGAACGACGCGGCGTTCTGGGCAGGGTTGCTGGGGTGCACCGCGAGCACGAAGGGCTGCTGACCCAGCAATGCCAGGGGCGCGAAATCCACCACCGGGTCCACCCCCGCATCCGGGTACAGCGCCGGGATGACCGCATGGGCTGCGCCGGAGAGCAGCAGTGTTGCCCCGTCCGGCGCCGCCCGCGCCACCACCCGTGCGCCGATCACGCTGCCGGCGCCGGGCTGGTTATCGATGACCATGCCCTGCCCCAGGGCGCGGCCCATCGGCTCGGCCAGGATGCGGGCGACGACGTCTATGATGCCGCCGGCGGCGAAGGGTACGACCACGCGGATGGAGCGCGCCGGCTGCGCCAGCGCGGCAACGGGAAGCAGGGCGGCGAGGGCGCGGCGGCGCATGCTGCTCACTCCGGCAGACCGGGACAGCAGGGCCCAGCGGAATCGGGCGCCACCCTCATTCCAGCCGGATGGCGTTGCGGCGGATCACGGCGGCATACCGCGCGGCGTCGTCGCGCAGCAGGGCGGCCGCATCGGCGCTGCCGCCGCCGCCCGGCACGAAGCCGCCATCGCGTACCCGGGCACGCAGCGCCGGTTCCGCCAGGGCGCGGTTCACGCTGGCCACCAGCCGCGCGGTGATGGCGGTGGGCGTGCCCGGCGGCGCCATCAGCATGTACCAGACGTTGGCGTTGAAGCCGGGGAAGAACTCGGCCATGGCGGGCAGATCGGGCAGCCACTCCGTCCGCTCCGGCATGGTGGTGGCCAGCGCCCGCACCCGGCCGGCGCGGATGTGGTTGAGGTAGGTCGGCAGCGTGTCGATGGCGATGTCGATGCGCCCCGCGAGGATTTCGGTCACCGCCTGGCCGGTGCCGCGGAACGGGATGTGCACCATGCGCAGCCCGGCCTCGGCCGACAGCAGCTCGGCCGCCAGATGCTGCTGGGTCGCGACCCCCGACGAGGAGTAGTTCAGCCGGCCGGGGTTGGCGCGGGCGTGCGCGATGAAGCCC
>CAXTJY010000215.1:0-309 GCA_964244395.1 uncultured Rhodovarius sp. | reverse complement strand
TGGAAGTCGCGTGCCGGCGAGCTTTCCGGCACCACCGCAACCAGCGGCACGGTGCCGCACAGCACCACGGGCAACTGATCCGCCACGATATCGAAGGGCGGCGGCACCATCAGCGGCGGCACGACGGCGGAGGCGCTGACGGTGGTGACGAGCAGCGTGTGCCCATCCGGCCGGGCGCGGGCCACGGCTGCGGCGGCCAGCGTGCCGGACGCGTCGGTGTTGCCGCCGACGGACGGCCCGGGGTGCACGACATTCACCACCGACCCCGCCGGAGCAATGAAGGTGATCGGCCGGTAGCAGCCGGCATTG
>CAXTJY010000214.1:1695-6912 GCA_964244395.1 uncultured Rhodovarius sp. | reverse complement strand
GGGCTTGAAGTTCCATGATGGCGAGCCGGTCCGCGCGCAGGACTGCATCCCCTCCATCGCCCGCTGGTCGGCGCGCGACGGCTTCGGTCAGGCGCTGCGTCGGGTAACCGACCGCATGGAGGTGATCGACGACCGCCGCTTCCGCATCCGCCTCACCCGGCCCTTCCCGCTGCTGGCCGCGGCCATCGGCAAGTCCAACTCCAGCCAATGCTTCATCATGCCCGAGCGCATGGCCCGCACCGACCCGGCGCAGCAGGTGACCGAGGCGGTGGGCAGCGGCCCCTACCGCTTCCTGCGCGACGAATGGGTCGCCGGGGTGCGCGTGGCCTGGGCGAAGTTCGACGGCTACGTGCCCCGTTCGGAGCCGGTCAGCAGCACCGCCGGTGGCCGCATCCCGGCCTGCGACCGGGTGGAGTGGAGCATCATCTCCGACCCCTCAACCGCCCTGGCCTCTTTGCGCCGAGGCGAGCACGACTTCTGGGACACCCCGCCGCCCGACCTGCTGCCCGCCATCCGTGCCAGGCCCGACCTGGTGGTCAGCGTGCGCAACACCTCCGGCAGCTATTCCATGCTGCAGTTCAATCATCTGCAGCCGCCCTTTGACGACCCCGCCATCCGTCGCGCCGTGGCCATGGCGGTGAACCAGGAGACGTTCCTGCAATCCGTGGTCAGCCAGCCAGAACTGATGCAGGTCTGCGAAAGTTTTTTCGCCTGTGGTACGCCGTATGGCACCCGCGAAGGGTCCGACGTGCTGCGCACCCGCAGCATCGCCGCCGCCCGCACCGCCCTCGCGGCCACCCGCTATTCCGGTGAGCGCGTGGTCATCCTGGCGGTGCAGGAATCGCCCATCCTGTCCGCCATGGCGCAGGTCGCCTTCGACCTGATGCGCCAGATCGGCCTGAACGCCGAACTGGCGGCGATGGACTTCGCCACCATGGCCGGCCGCCGCACCAATCGCGGCCCGGCCGCGCGCGGCGGCTGGAACGCCTTCATCACCGGCTGGACCGGCACCGACATCCTCAACCCAGCGGTCAACATCATGCTGCGCGGCGCGGGCGAGACCGGCTGGTTCGGCTGGCCGACCGACCCCGAGTTGGAGCGGCTGCGCAACGCCTGGTTCGACAGCGCCGACCCGGCCGAGCAGGCCCGCATCGCCACCGCCATGCAGGTCCAGGCCTTCCAGAGCCTGCCTTACATCCCACTCGGTTCCACCATCCCGCACGTCGCCTACAATCGCAGCCTGACCGGGATGTTCGAGGCGCCGGTGCATGCCTACTGGAACATCGGCAAGCCACGCCGCTGACCAGCTTTTGACCACAGGGAACGCAAGATGAGCAAATTCCACCTCGGCTGGTTCATGGGCCCGGGCGTGACGATCCAGGGCTGGAACGAGCCCGGCTTCCCGCAGGCCTATGACTGGACCAAGCCGGCCCTGTTCCAGGACATGGTCCGCGCCATGGAGCGGGCCTGCTTCGACCTCTTCATCATCGAGGACAGCTCGACGGTGCCGGACAATTACGGCGGGTCGATGGATTTCTATCTGAGGGGCGCGGTGATGACGCCCAAGTTCGACCCGGTGGCGCTGACCGGCTTCCTGATCGCGGCGACCAGCAAGATTGGCATCGCGCCGACGCTGACGAGCACTTTCTACCCACCGTTTCTGCTGGCGCGCCTGCTCTCGACCTACGACCATTTCAGCGGCGGCCGCATAGCCTGGAACATCGTGACCGCCACGAACGACCGCGCGGGCCAGAATTACGGCCTGCCCGGACAGCCTGAGCACGACCTGCGCTACGACATGGCCGACGAGTTCATCGATTGCGTCACCGCGCTGTGGGAGTCCTGGGAGCCAGGCGCGGTGGTGATGGACGAGGCGACCGGCACCTTCGCCGACCCCTCGAAGGTCCATACGATCGATTTTGAGGGCAAGTTCTACAAGTCGCGCGGACCGCTCAACCTGCCGCGCTCGCCGCAGGGCCGGCCTGTCTTCGTCGCCCCCGGCGCCTCACCCCGCGGCCGGAAGTTCAGTGGCCGCAATGCCGAGGTGGTGCTGGCGGGGCATGCCGAGACGATGGCGGAGATGAAGGATTACCGCGAGGAGGTGCACCGCCACGCCGTCGAGTACGGCCGAGATCCCAGCACCTGCAAGGTGATGTTCGTCTTCAGCCCGCACATCGTGAAGAACGCCCGCGACGCGGAGGAGCTTAAGGCGGATATGGCGAAGATGCGGGTGGCGAAGACCGAACGCGCCCTGGCCGCCTATTCCTACCTCTCGGGTATGGACTTCAAGAAGCTCGACCTCGACACGCCGCTGCCGGAGATGAAGATCAACGGCATGCAGTCCCTGCTGCGCACCTTCAAGGCGGCGGGGCCGAACGCCACGCTGCGCGACATCGCCACCGGCAACCATTCCATGCTTCTGGTCGGCACCGCGGACAGCGTGGCGGGCCAGATGCAGGAGGCGATGGAGGAGATCGGCGGCGACGGCTTCCTGGTGGCCGGGCACATCAAGCCGAAATACGTGCATTCGATCACCGACGAATTGGTGCCGGCACTGCAAAAGCGGCAGCTGACGCGAACCGAGTATAGCCACCCGACGCTGCGGGAAAATCTGCGGGCGTTCTAGCAGGCTGCTAAGCCCCCGGGCATCCTCTGCAGCAGATATGGGGGATCACAGAGCCTCCCGCACCACCCCACCTGGCGGCGGCGGTGCTGCCCGTTCGCCTTCCACCAGCCAGTCCCGCAGCGCCCGACGCACCTGGAACTCGAACTCCGTATTCAAATCGAACGTCATCCGGCGCAGCAGGCCGATCGCCGTTCGTTCACGCATCAGATTGGTGCTTTCGGTGCTGGCCGTCCGGCTGACCGACGCCTCGGCAAAACCCATGCGGCGATCGTTCTCGCCCAGGATCTCCAGCCGGCAGGCCAGGGTGCAGGCCAGCCGCTCGCCCGGGTCCCCCGCAAACAAGCCTGACGGCCGCGGCAGACGTTCCTGCAGGATGGCCGCGCGCGTCACCACGAAGCGCGCCGCCCCCTCGGTGCCGAAGGCCGAGACGCGGTCGCGCCCCATGATGCGCACCGCCTCCGCAGCGCTGGGCCGCATCATCCGGCCGTAATCGGTGGGTCCGGCATTCGGGTTGCGCTCGTCGATATCCACCCGTGCCACATTCAGCCGAAGCTGCGGCAGGTAGGAGTAGGAAATTTCCGGTCCCTCCGGCGGCGGCGGCGGGGTGGACCCGCAGCCGGCCAAAGCCGCAAACCCCATCAGCACCCAGCGACGATCTTGCATGCGATGCAGGATAGCATGGCCTGCTTCAGCCATCCACGCTGAGCCCGGCGTTGCGCACGACCTCCCGCCATCGCGCCAGGTCGGCCGTGATGGTTTGTATCAGCGCCGCGGGGTCCGTGGCCTCCACCGTGAAGCCGGTGGCGGCCAGGCGTTGTGCGATGCTGGGGTCGCGCAGGGTCGTACGCAGCGTGCGACTGACCTGGTCGGCCAGCGCCGCCGGCATTCCCTTCGGACCCACCAGGCTGTGCCAGCTTCCGCTGGTGAAATCCGCCAGGCCGGCCTCGCCGAAGGTCGGCACCGCGGGCAGCAGCGGGTGGCGCGCCCCGCCGCCAACCGCGATGGCGCGCAGTCGGCCGCCAGCCACATGCGGCGCCACCGTCGCGATATTGAGCATCGAGAGCTGCAAGGTGCCGCCTATCAGGTCGGTCGCCGCGGCGCCGCCGCCGGCATAGGGGATGTGGGTGGGGCTCGTGCCGGTACGCAGCCGCAGCAATTCCATCCCCAGATGCTCCGAGGAGCCGATGCCCGAAGAGCCGTAGGCCGCGGGGTTGGCGCGCATCCAGTCCAGCAACTCGGCCAGGGTGGTGGCCGGCACGACCGGGTTCACCACCAGCAGGTTCGGGGCGCTGATCGCCAACGTCAGCGGCGTGAAATCGGTCAGCGGATCGAAAGGCGGTCGCTGGGTCAGCAGCGGCGTCACCGTCAACAGCCCGCTCGCGGCGACGAACAGGGTGTGGCCATCCGCCGGCTGCCGCATGACGTACTGGGCCGCGACGACCCCATTGGCCCCAGTGCGATTCTCCACCGGAATGGATTGCCCCACCGCGGCCTGCAAGGGGCCGGAGAGGGCGCGCGCCAGAAGGTCCGACGGGCCGCCCGGCACATAGGGGACGACGATAGACACAGGTCGTGAAGGCCAGCCAGGCGACTGGGCCCGGGCGGCAAGTGCCGGCAGCGTCAGCAACAAAGAACGTCGTTTCAAGCGGCAAGTCCTTGCGGTTGCCGCACAGGCAAGCAAGCCCTGTGCCGCTTAGCCCGCCTGCTTCCTCAGCGCGACGCCTGCTGCCGCATCGCCGTCAGCAACGCCGAAATCTGCCCGCCGCCACGCTGCACGACGGAAGCATATTCACTGCGCTGAGTGAGCCGCAGCGAGGTGCCTTCAGCGATCAAATCGACGATCTTAGGCTGGCCGCCCACATCGGCCACCCGCCAATCCAGATTGAACGCCGCCTGGCCAGGCCGCTGCACGACGGTGCTGACCAGCGCGTCGTCCTCAGTGCGGGATTGGGTGCGGCCCAGCGAGAAGCGCACCCCCTGATAGTCGCCAAAGCGGCCGGCGAGGTTGCGGATCAGGCTGGCCTCGAACAGCCGCAGGTAATCCTGTTGCTCCGCCGGCGTCGCGATGCGCCAGAAACGGCCCAGAACGAAGCGACCGACGCCGTCGATATCGACGGTACGGCGCAGGATTGTGGCTACGCGATCCTGCCGGGCCGCGGCGCCCAGCCCCGGCTGATTGATCGCCGCAACCAGTTCATCGCCGGCAGCCTGGATGAAGGCGGTAGCCCGGCTGCTGTCCATCTGCGCGCCGGCTGTCGATGTCAGGGCCGGAACGGCCAGGGACAAGGCCAGCAGGCCAAGCCGCCGGCGCGTCAGAACGGGGAGGTGCATCGAAGGTATCCTCAGGGCAGCGAGCGCGTGCCCGTCGCGTCGCGATTGGCGATGGCGTTGGCACGGGATTGGCGATAGCCGCTACGTAGCGTCGCATACGGGTCGAGCGAGGTGCGGTTCACCTCGTCGATAGTGTTGAAATAATAGTCGCGGGTGTCCAGCACGGTCGCGCCTGCCCGCGCGCCGCTGAGCACGCTGACAGCCAGCCCCTGGCCCACCCAGGTCAATGGCTGGGCGGCAATGTCCACGCCGTAGCCGGT
>CAXTJY010000214.1:0-1685 GCA_964244395.1 uncultured Rhodovarius sp. | reverse complement strand
CCTTCGTTTCTTCGTTTCTTTGGGGTGGCGTGCCCACGGCTGGTCTCAGCTGGGGTACTAGCTTTCCTCCGCCTGCACCGTCACGCCGAGCAGCGCCACGAGCTGCAGGGCCTGCTGCGGGTCCACGATCGCGCCGGTCAGGTCACGCGGGTTGGAAGGCCCGAGCACCGGGATGAAGAGGAAAGGTCCTTCCCCCACCCCAAAGGTCGCCAGGGTTTGGCCGAAATCCTCGTAATGCACCGGTACGCCGAAATAAGTGTCGGCCACATCGAACAGCCCGCCCAGACCCAGTGTGGTGTTGATGACGAAACGGCCCAGCGTGTCGCCGCCACGCACGGGTTGGCCTTGCAGCATGTCATTCAGCAACACCACCGGGGTGCGCAGATTGTTCAGCACGTTGCGGACCGAACTGCGAACCGGGTCCGGCAGAACGCGATAGGCGACCGTGGCGGGCCGCAGCACGTTGCGGTCGATCACCTGGTGCACGCCGAACATCTGCCGGTTGAAAGGCTCCAGCGGGTCGTTGTTGGCACGAAACTCCGCCAAGGCCTCGCGATCCGTCGCCGGTGGCGGGGTGGCACAACCGATCAGCAGAAGGGCAGCGGCCGCAAGGGCAAGCAGGGGGCGCGTCATGGTGCTTGGTCAGACCCTTCAGGTGGCGGCAGTGTCTAACCTACAGCAACGTGGCGGTCACGGAAACAGTTGCTGGTGTCACAGAAGGAAACGGCCGTGGTTTGATCTTCCGCTTGCGCGGCTTCGTCCCCTGGGCCATTTGGCCGGCATGGATCAGACCGCTCCCGTTTCCAACACCCTCGAACGCTGGCTCGCAGGCCCCCGCATTCCCGCCCTGCCGGCGCCGCGGGACATGCCGGCGCCCAAGCTCAGCTTCGAGTTCTTCCCGCCGAAGACCGAGGGGATGGAAAAGTCGCTGTGGGAATGCATCCGCCGGCTGGAGCCGCTGTCGCCGCGCTTCGTCAGCGTCACCTACGGTGCCGGCGGCACCACTCGCAGCCGCACCCACGCTACGGTGTCGAAAATCGTGGCCGAGACTTCGCTGACGCCTGCGGCGCACCTTACGACGGTGGGCGCGACGAAGGAGGAGGTGCATGAGGTGGCCCGGGAATACTGGGCCGCCGGGGTGCGCCACATCGTGGCGCTGCGCGGCGACCCGCCGGTGGGCGCGACCGAATACACACCGCATCCGGGCGGCTACGCCCAGGCCGAGGACCTCGTGCGCGGCCTGCGCGAGGTGGCCGATTTCGACATCACCGTCGGCGCCTATCCCGAGACGCACCCGACGGCCGTCTCATCCGATGCGGACATCGACTACCTGAAGCGTAAGATCGATGCCGGCGCCAGCCGCGCCATCACCCAGTATTTCTTCGACACAGACATCTACCTGCGGTTCCTCGACCGCTGCCATGCGGCGGGGATCACCGCGCCGATCATCCCTGGCATCCTGCCGGTGACAAACTTCGCCCAGGTGTCGAAATTCTCGGCGATGTGCGGCGCCAGCGTGCCAGGCTGGATGGGAGAACTGTTCGAGGGCATCGATGACGACGCCCCGACGCGGCAGATGGTGGCGGCCATGGTGGCGGCGGAGCAGGTGCGACTGCTACAGGCCAATGGGGTGGACGAGTTCCACATCTACACGCTGAACCGGCCGGACCTGGCTTACGCGGTGG
>CAXTJY010000213.1:2655-6914 GCA_964244395.1 uncultured Rhodovarius sp. | reverse complement strand
CGGCTACGGCACCAAGGCCGGCCTGGTGCCGCTGCACCATTGGCTGCCGGACGCGCATGCGGAGGGTCCGCTGCCGATCACCGCCATGCTGTCGGGCCTGTTGCTGACCACCGCCATGCACGCGGTGCTGCGCGCCAAGGCGGTGGTGGGCGGGCACCCCGGCACCATCGCGCCCGGCACGTTCCTGCTGGTGCTGGGGCTGGCCACCCTGCTGCTCGCCGCGTTCAGCCTGTGGCGCCGGCGCGATGCCCGCCGGTTCTTCGCCTGGTCATCGATCAAGCACATGGGCGTGGCCGCCATCGCCTTCGGCCTGGGCGGGCCGGCGGGCAATCTGGCCGGGCTTCTGCACCTGCTGGGCCACGCGTTGATCAAGTCGGCGCTGTTCATCGGGCTGGGGGCGGCCATCACGCTGAAAGGCTCGCAGCGCATCGCCGACGTCGGCGGGCTGATCGCCTCGCACCCCTCGCTGGGCTGGGGGCTGGGGCTGGCGGTGCTGGGCGCGGCCGGGCTGCCGCCGCTGATGCTGTTCGCCAGCGAATTCCTGCTGCTGACCAGCGCCGGGCGGCTGGCGCCCTGGCTGCTGGCGCCACTGTTGCTGGGGCTGCTGGTCGGCGCCGCTGCTCTGGTGCGGGCCACCCAGCGCCTGTGCCTGGGGCCGGCCACGCCCGATGCCGGCTCAGCGCCCGGAGCGCTGGTGCTGGTTCCGCTGTGGGCGCTTCTGACTCTGGCGTTGATCGGCGCGCTGGCCATGCCCGCCCACATCGCCGCCATGCTGCGCGCCGCGGCCGAGATTCCGGGATGACGGGCTGGCATTGCCCTGCGGCAGTTCGGGTCCGGCGCACCGCGGGTGCGGCCAGACCTTGCGGGGAGACAGTATTGGCGCGCGACCACAAGCAGGCGCTCCGCCCGACAACCCGGTTCGCCGCGAAGCCTCCCGCCGCCACCGAGGTGTTCGCTTGACCGGCTGGCGCGACCACGACCTGCCGCTGCTGGCGATGTGGGCAGAACCCGCCGCGGTCCACGCCGCCTTCTGGGACGGCACCGGCGTGGCCCTGGCCCGCACCCCCGCCGTGGAAAACCGTTTCCCGACGCTTTCGGACAAATACCCCGCCGCTGCCTGGTTCGAGCGCGCCATCCACGATTTGTGGGGGCTGGAGGCGATGGGCAGCGTCGATGGCCGCCCGTGGCTCGACCACGGCGCCTGGCCCGTGCTCAACCCGATGTCCGGCCGCCCCGTTCGGCACGGCGCCGCCCCCCCGCCGCACGACTTCGCCGGCGCCGCGGGGACAGGGGTGCATCAGATCCCCGTCGGCCCCGTGCATGCCGGCGTTATCGAGCCCGGACATTTCCGCTTCCACGTCGTCGGCGAGACGGTCGTGCGGCTGGAGACCCGGCTCGGCTACGCACACAAGGGCATTCTGGCCCTGATGCTTGGCAAGTCGCCGCGCGCTGCCGCCCGCTTCCCGGCGCGGCTGTCCGGCGATTCCACCGTGGCGCATTCCTGGGCCTTTGCCCTGGCGGCCGAGAACGCTGCCGGCGTCGCCGCCCCGCCCCGCGCCGTTGCCCTGCGCGCCGCGATGGGCGAGCTGGAGAGGGTCGCCAACCACCTCAACGACTGGGGCGCGCTGTGCAACGACGCCTCCTTCCCCGCGGTGCATGCCCGAAGCGGGCTGCTGCGCGAAATCCTGCTGCGCGCCTGCCACGCCGCCTTCGGCCACCGGCTGATGATGGACCGCATCCTGCCTGGCGGCGTGGCTGCGGATATCGAGCCGGGCGGGGCGGCGGCGCTGCAAGGGGCACTGGCCCGCATCGCCGGAGAACTGCCGGCGCTGGAGAAGATCACGGCGCGCCACGCCACCCTGCAGGACCGGCTGCTGGGCACGGGGGTCATCACCCCGGCGCTCGCTGACCTGCTGCATGCCGGCGGTGTGGTCGGCCGGGCCTCGGGCCGCCCCTTCGACGCCCGCACACTCTACGCCCCTTATGACGAGCTGGACTTCACGCCGATCACCCGCGAAGCCGGCGACGTCGCCGCCCGTCTGGCCGTGCGCATCGCCGAAATCCAGGACAGCCTGCGTATGCTCGATCTCATCCTGGCCGGCATGCCGGCCGGCCCGCTGAGCATCCCGCTGCCACATATCGCCGGCGAGGGTGTGGCACTGGTGGAAGGCTTCCGCGGCGAATGCCTCTGCTGGCTGCGGCTGGACGATGGCGGGCTGATCAAGGCCAGCTTCCTGCGCGACCCCTCCTGGCTGCACTGGCCGCTGCTGGAGGCCGCGGTGCAGGGCAACATCGTCGCCGACTTCCCGCTGATCAACAAAAGCATCAACGGCTCGTATTCAGGGGTGGATCTATGAGCGTCTCGTTGGACAAGGCCATCCCGATCCTGCGCATCTTCGATGTGCCGAAAGCGCGCGAGTTCTACGTCGATTTCCTGGGTTTCACCTGGGACTGGGAGCATCGCTTCGAGCCCGAATTGCCCTTGTTCGCCCAGCTTTCCCGCGGCCCGGTGCTGCGCTTCCTCAGCGAGCATTTCGGCGACGGCACGCCGGGCACCCATGTGCTGATCCGCATGACGGGGATCGACGCGCTGCATGCCGACCTGACCGCGAAACACTACCGCCACGCCCGCCCCGGCATCGAGGACCGGCCCTGGGGCGCCCGCGACGTATCGGTCAGCGACCCGTTCGGCAACCGCATTACGTTCAGCGAAATCAAGGCGGCCTGACATGCTGTGGCCCCGCCTGGCGAGGAATCTGCTTGCCCGCCCCCTCAGCGACCCGCCGCCGGAGCTGGATGCGCAGGCGGTGGCCGACCTCGCCGCCCAGCTCGACGCCAGCGCACGCCGCCGGCTCGGCCGCTCGCTGGCCATCCGCCAGGTCGATGCCGGCAGCTGCAACGGCTGTGAGCTGGAGATCAACGCCACGCAGAACGTGGTGCACGATCTGGAGCGCTTCGGCCTGCGCTTCGTCGCCAGCCCGCGCCACGCCGACGTGCTGCTGGTGACCGGCCCGGTCACCCGCAACATGCGCGAGGCCCTGGAGCGCACCCGCGCCGCCACGCCCGACCCCTGCTTCGTCATCGCTGTCGGTGACTGCGCGGTGGATGGCGGGGTATTCAAGGGTAGCTACGCGGTGGAAGGCGGCGTCGAGGCGGTGCTCCGCCCCGACCTGGTGGTGCCCGGCTGCCCGCCCACGCCGACGCAGATCATACGCGCCCTGCTCACCCTACTGGCCACGCAGGAGTGAGAAGAAGCTCGGCGTCGCGGCGTCCGGCGGCACCGCCTCGAACAGCGCGAAGCCGTCGTTGAAGAAGCCGCAGAAGGCGTCGGCGTGCCAGCCGTCGCCCCGCTTCGTCTGCACCAGGCCCCACGGATTTTGTGCAGACCGAAGGCTGCCGGCGTTGTAGGCGATGGCGACCAGCGGCGGGTCGAAGCCCGTCGGTGCGCGCCCGTTCAGGGCCTGACGGCGGATATAGGCGCCGCCGGCGGCCAGCGAGGTCTCGGCATTCAGCAGCGCCGCGCGGTCGATGCGCGGGTCGGCCAGCGCCTCGCGCGCCGTCGAGATCAGCGTCTGCATCAGCCCGGGCGAGACCCGGTTGGGCGTGGCGACATCATCGAGATAGCCGGGCTCCTCGCGCACAGCGTCGGCGCGACCGCCGCTCTCGGTGCAGGCGCTGGCCAGCAGCAGCTCCACCGGCACGCCCTGCGCCTGGGCGGCGCGCTGCATGGCAGGGCCGTGGGCCGCCCAGGCGCGGGCGGCGGTGGGGGTGCCGGCGCGGCGGGTGGCGGCATCGATCGTGACCCCCGCGGCGGTCAACGCCCAACGCCGGGCGCCGCTGCCGTGCGGTGTGGTTAGGCGCGGCAAATAGGGCGCCAGCATTGCCCGCCAATCCGGTCTGGTAGCGGCCGGCGGGGCGTCCTGCATCAGCCGCAACCAGGTGGCGGGGCCAATGACGCCGTCTGCCACCAGCCCGCGAGCGCGCTGAAAGGCCAGCACGGCCTCACGCGTGTCCGGGCCGAATACGCCGTCGGCGTTCAGCGCCGCGCCGGCGCGGCGCAGGCCCTGCTGTGCCTGACGCACGTCGGCGCCGGTCAGCAGTGGGAAGCGGAAGGCAAGGGCGCGGTCGAGCGGAATCATCGGGCGGCTCCATTCATCAGGGATTGGGCGCGGGCGCGGAGCAGGGGGGCGCGATCGGGCGAAGCGGCGGCGGCGATGTTGTCGATCCACGACGCGAAGGGAGCGGTCACCGCGGCGCGA